>JAHFQX010000079.1 GCA_023259135.1 Betaproteobacteria bacterium
GCTAAAGCAGGACCAGCTTTCCGCGTCGGCGTACCGGCGCATGATCCAATGCACCACCCAGCTCAACCGGCCGGGGGTGGATCTGGCGGAGTTGTCCGGCGTCCATGCGCTGACCGATATCACCGGTTTCGGCCTGGCCGGCCACCTCTTGGAAATGTGCCGAGGAGCCGGTCTGGGCGCCGAAATTCGCTGGGGCGATGTGCCGCTGATTCCCGAAGCGGTGGATTATGTGAAGGCGGGAATCCATACCGGCGCCTCCACCCGCAACTGGGCTGGTTATGGCCGGGAAATCCGGCTGGCGGACGGCATCGCGGAATGGCAAAAGCAACTGCTCACCGATCCCCAGACCAGCGGCGGCTTGCTGGTGGCTTGCGCTCCGGATGCCGAGGCCGAAGTGATGGCGATCTTCCGCGATCACGATTTTTCCGATGCCCGAAAAATCGGCTCCCTGTCCCAGGGGAGCGGCCTGTCGGTTTTTCCGTAGGCGACCAAACCATGTTTTTCAAAACCCTCTCCGTCGCCGCGTTATTGCTCCTCGCCGGTCCGGCGGCGGCCCAAGGCGTGCTGAGGGTTTCCGCCATTCCCGACGAAGCGCCTACCGAGCTGCAACGCAAATTCAAACCCCTGGGGAAATATCTGGCCAAGCAAACCGGCATGAAAGTCGAGTTCGTCCCGGTGACCGACTACGCCGCGGTGGTCGAGGCGCTGGCCGCCAAGAAGCTCGACCTGGCCTGGCTGGGCGGGTTCACCTTCGTCCAGGCGAAGCTGCGCACCAACGGCGCGGTCATCCCCATCGCGCAGCGCGCCGAGGACCAGAAATTCATGAGCCGCTTCATCGTTCCGGCCGACAGCGCCGCCCAATCCCTCGCCGACCTGAAGGGCAAGACCTTCGTGTTCGGCTCTCCTTCCTCCACCTCCGGGCATTTGATGCCCCGCTATTTCCTGCGGCAAGCCGGCATCGATCCGGAGAAGGATTTCAAGAACATCGCCTTCTCCGGAGCCCATGACGCCACCGTGGCGTTCGTGGCGGGAGGCAAGGCCGAAGCCGGCGTATTGAACGCGTCGGTGTGGGACAAGCTGGTGGAAACCCGCAGCCCCAACGCCTTGAAAGTGAAAATACTGGCCACCACCCCGCCCTACTTCGACTATAACTGGACCGTGCGCGGCGACCTCGATCCCCGACTCGTGAAAAAGCTCACTGAGGCTTTCCTTAAGCTGGATCCCGGCAACCCCGCCCATAAGGAAATCCTGGCGCTGCAACGGGCATCCCGCTTCATTCCGACGCGGGCGTCCAACTACGATGGGATCGAAAACGCCGCCAGGGCGGCGGGGCTGCTCAAGTAGGCCAATCATGAGCTTCCGGCTAGTGGCCGCCGGCCTGGTCCACGCCAACGGGCAACGGGCCTTGCGGAAGGTATCGCTGGCCGCCCGGCGCGGCGAGCGCATCGCTGTCATCGGGCCTTCCGGAGCGGGAAAAACGTCGCTGCTGCGGATCCTCGCCACTTCCATCCGGCCCACCGAAGGGCAAGTTGAGGTACTGGATCTTTATCCCTGGCAGTTGAACGGCGCCCAGCTTCGGCAATTGCGCAGCCGCATCGGCCTGATCCACCAGGCGCCGCCGATTCCGCCCCGGCAGCGGGCCATCACGGCGATTCTCGCCGGTCGGCTGGGACAATGGCCATGGTGGAAAGCGCTCTTGTCCCTCCTCTATCCCCTGGACATCGCCGGCCCCCGGCAACAGCTCGCCCGCCTCGATCTGGCCGACCGCCTGTTCGAGCGCTGCGATAGGCTGTCGGGCGGCCAATTGCAGCGCGTCGGCGCGGCCCGCGTGTTGTACCAGCAACCCGACCTGCTGTTGGCCGACGAACCTGTGTCGGCCATGGACCCGGCCCTGGCCGATCTCACGGTCAACCAGCTCCACGCCGAAGCCGCCAGCCGGGGCGCCACCCTAGTGGCCAGCCTGCATGCGGTGGATCTGGCGTTGCGCTGGTTTCCGCGAGTGGTGGGCCTCAAGGCGGGAGAAATCCTCTTCGACCTACCGCCGGTTAAAATCAGCGATCCCATGCTGCGGGACCTGTATGCCTCGGAAACCGGCCCCTTGCCGACCCAGGATCATCAGCCGCTGGAGTTCGGCCCCGCCGGCAGCCGCGGACCGAAAAGCCGCATCACCGTCGTTCCTCCCCATCCGCTGTAATCCATGTTTCCCAGCTCGCTGCCGCGTGATCCGGATGCGCCCAAGCGCCTGAGCTGGGCGATGGTCGCCGTGGTGGCGCTATGGCCGCTGCTGCAACTGGCCGAGTTCAACCCAGCCGCCCTGCTGGATGCCCGGAACCTGAAGGTGATGCGGGGTTTCGTGAGCCAGTTCTTTCCGCCCGAGCTGAGTACGGAATTCCTGGCCTTGCTGGCCCGAGCCACCGTCGAAACCCTGGCCATGGCCACGGCGGGAATCGCCCTGGCCCTGCTGCTGGCGGCGCCCCTGGGACTGCTGCTGGCCCACAGCCTATCCCTGTCGCGCATTGGCCCGGGGCCCGGTCGCGGCAGAGGTGAAGTCCTGCGGGCGCTGGCCCGGCTGTTGCTGCTGGCGCTGCGCGGCATTCCGGAATTGGTCTGGGCGCTACTGCTGGTGCGGGCCTTCGGCCTGGGGCCGGCGGCCGGCGTGCTGGCCCTGGCCCTCACCTACGGCGGCATGCTGGGCAAGGTCTACGCGGAAATCCTGGAGTCCGGCGATACTCGCCCGGCCCGCGCCCTGCTGGAAACCGGCAGTGGCCGGCTGATGGCGTTCTTCTATGGCCTGTTGCCAAGCACGGCTCAGGAATTAGCATCCTATACCGTGTACCGCTGGGAATGCGCGGTACGGGCTTCGGTCATCATGGGTTTCGTCGGCGCCGGCGGACTGGGCCAACTCATGGATCAATCCATGAAAATGCTCAATGGCGGCGAGGTCTCCGCCATCCTGATGATATTTCTGCTGCTGGTGTTGCTGGCCGACAAAATCAGCCTGACCCTCAGGAAGGCGCTGGCATGAACACGGTATCCTCCGCCGAACGCCGCCAAGCCTGGGGCTTGTGCCTGAATTGCTGGCTCATCCTGGCGGCGATTTTCGGCATCGTCTGGGCCAGCTTCGCCTACCTGTCGCTGGACCTAATGCAGTTGTTCACCGCCGAGGCCGGCCGCGGGATGGCCGATTTCGTTTCCCGATTTTTCCCGCCGGACACATCGGCGGAGTTTCTGCGCCGCATCGCCCGGGGCGCCTTGCAGACCGTGGCGATATCGGCCATCGGCACCCTCTTGGCCGCCTTCGCCGCCCTGCTTCTGGCGCTGCCCGCCGCCGGACGCTTCGGCGCCTTGCCGAAAGCCGCCAGCCGGCTGGTGCTCAATTTCATGCGTTCGGTGCCGGAACTGGTGTGGGCCGCCCTCATGGTGCTGGCGGCCGGACTCGGCCCCTTCGCCGGCACCCTGGCCTTGGCCCTGCACACCACCGGCGTGCTAGGCCGCCTGTTCGCCGAAAGCCTGGAAAACGCCCCGCCGGAGCCGGCCCGGGCTTTGCTGGAGAGCGGCGCGGCGCCAAGCCTGGCGTTCGTCTACGGCACGCTGCCCGTCATCCTGCCGCAATGCGTCGCCTACAGCCTATACCGCTGGGAAATGAATATCCGCATGGCCGCGGTGCTGGGTTTCGTCGGCGCCGGCGGGTTGGGACAGATGCTGTATTACGAGCTGTCGCTGCTCCACGAGCCGCAAGCCTGCGCCGTGATCATCGCCATGCTGGCGCTGGTGATCCTGGTGGATGCCGCCAGCGCCTGGGTGCGCCGCAGCCAACTGCGGGCGGATGGCTGACGTCGGTCCACGCCTGCCGCCAATCGGCCACGCTGACGCCGCGGCGTTCAACAAGGAAGGGGTCAAAGGAAGGGGTCAAAGGAAGGGGTCAAAGGAAGGGGTCAAACAAAGGAAGGGGTCAGGTCTTTCGTTATCACATTACTCATCTCCGGTCCGCTTCATAAGCCTTCACCAACCGGCTTACGGTCGTGTAGTGCACGCCGAAATGCTCTGCAATTGCCGCCATCGTATGCCGACCGGACAAATAGGCAAGAGCAATGGCTTCGTCGCGCGCGTGCGCGGCGGCATAGTCGGACAGCGCAC
>JAHFQX010000012.1 GCA_023259135.1 Betaproteobacteria bacterium
CGTTCCACCGCGGTAATTGATGACACCATCTTCAGTTTCTTCCTATCAGACATTGGGCACCTACCTTTCGACAGTAATTTTACGAGGGTAGGTGTCTCACGTCACATTGGCACAAACGGTTTTCCGAGGCACATGTGCCTCGGCCTCATTGAAGCATATGCACTCCCCAAAAAAAACCGTTGACAAGCCAATGTTTTCCGAGGCACATGTGCCTCGGCCTCATTGAAGCAGCAGCGAGCGGAACGCGAGTAATGAAATTCCCTCCGTTTTCCGAGGCACATGTGCCTCGGCCTCATTGAAGCATTTGGGCTTCCTCGATCGCAAACCAAAAATCGGCAGTTTTCCGAGGCACATGTGCCTCGGCCTCATTGAAGCCTGTAGGGAAAACTAGAGTGCCAGGCAAGCTCTTTGTGTTTTCCGAGGCACATGTGCCTCGGCCTCATTGAAGCTTAGCGCACGTCTGCGCTTGGAATCTATTGCCAAACAGTTTTCCGAGGCACATGTGCCTCGGCCTCATTGAAGCAGCGTCACGCTGATTTCTCCACCGACGCCCTCCCATGTTTTCCGAGGCACATGTGCCTCGGCCTCATTGAAGCAATGTCGCTCATGCGGTTACCTCCCTCAGCCGCTCGGTTTTCCGAGGCACATGTGCCTCGGCCTCATTGAAGCGGCCCCGTATTCCCCGACGTGTTCGGGGCGACGAACGTTTTCCGAGGCACATGTGCCTCGGCCTCATTGAAGCCCATGCCGTATCTCCTTATGTTGCGGCGTCAATATGTTTTCCGAGGCACATGTGCCTCGGCCTCATTGAAGCTTTTTCGTCCAACAGCGGAAAACCTTGCTTCGCCAGGTTTTCCGAGGCACATGTGCCTCGGCCTCATTGAAGCGCAATGACATTGGATTTAGACCGATTCCGGCATTCGTTTTCCGAGGCACATGTGCCTCGGCCTCATTGAAGCTTGTGGTGACTTTGGTGAATCGGCTGGGCGTTGCTTGTTTTCCGAGGCACATGTGCCTCGGCCTCATTGAAGCGCTGGTGGGTGTACGTGGATGGGCGGTTTCCGTTGGGGTTTTCCGAGGCACATGTGCCTCGGCCTCATTGAAGCGGCACCTGGCCGGGTGAGGCGGACGATGGCTTCGAGTTTTCCGAGGCACATGTGCCTCGGCCTCATTGAAGCGACGCATGTTTCCGCATCCAAAAAGAGGCATGCGAAGTTTTCCGAGGCACATGTGCCTCGGCCTCATTGAAGCGATGTCGGGATCGCGCTCGGCCCGATCATGGGGTTGTTTTCCGAGGCACATGTGCCTCGGCCTCATTGAAGCCATGCGTTGATGTCACCTTTGATCGGGTCACCACGCGTTTTCCGAGGCACATGTGCCTCGGCCTCATTGAAGCACCTTCTCAGCCTCGGGCTTGAACTCGCCAAAGCGCGTTTTCCGAGGCACATGTGCCTCGGCCTCATTGAAGCCAGTCGTAGTGTCAATCGACCACTGTCCAGCGCCTGTTTTCCGAGGCACATGTGCCTCGGCCTCATTGAAGCACTTTTGCGACCGACGCATCCACCGCGGCCAGCAACCGGTTTTCCGAGGCACATGTGCCTCGGCCTCATTGAAGCCAGCGCCTGGCGGCCGCCGCGCCGGCGACGGTCGGGGTTTTCCGAGGCACATGTGCCTCGGCCTCATTGAAGCTCGAAGGGATGAAGGAAGTAAACAACCGCGTGTTTCAGGGTTTTCCGAGGCACATGTGCCTCGGCCTCATTGAAGCATCTCCTCGCGAGCCTTGGTGGACGAATGACATCTGGGTTTTCCGAGGCACATGTGCCTCGGCCTCATTGAAGCAGTTTGATGATTACTCATGTATACGTTGCCTTACTAAGTTTTCCGAGGCACATGTGCCTCGGCCTCATTGAAGCTCATTGTGACGGGAACCCCTGGAACAACGCGAAGTGTGTTTTCCGAGGCACATGTGCCTCGGCCTCATTGAAGCTCCCACATCTCCTCCGGTGTGCATTTGGGCAGCGATGTTTTCCGAGGCACATGTGCCTCGGCCTCATTGAAGCTGCTTCTACCATTGGCATTACTACTGGCACAGTCACGTTTTCCGAGGCACATGTGCCTCGGCCTCATTGAAGCTGCTTCTACCATTGGCATTACTACTGGCACAGTCACGTTTTCCGAGGCACATGTGCCTCGGCCTCATTGAAGCAACCCGCACTCGATGCACGTCGGTCGCGCCACCGGGTTTTCCGAGGCACATGTGCCTCGGCCTCATTGAAGCGAGCTCGAGCGGGGTGCAACTGAATCCCGACACCAACGTTTTCCGAGGCACATGTGCCTCGGCCTCATTGAAGCTGATCATGTGCTATCCTTCGAAAACCCATCGTGCGAGCAGCCCCCGCCAGGGCCTCAACTCCTACGCACGGGGCGGTCCGGGCGTGGCGGCGTCCGGATTAGCTTTTCCCCCTCACATACAGCCTAACCCCGGTACGACTGCGCCGTTTTCCGAGGCACATGTGCCTCGGCCTCATTGAAGCTGGTATCCTCCCAAAAACTAGCGTAGGTGAGATTCGGTCCGGCTGGTGACCCGCGGGGCGCCATGGGCCTGCTTTGAAAGATTGTCCGGTAAAACCTCAACATGACCGATTCCCGTGATTACTCTTAAAAACGTCACCCTGCGCCGTAACGCCAAGGTGTTGCTCGACGGGGCCTCCGTCACCCTTAACCCCGGCGAAAAGGTGGGCCTGGTGGGCCGCAACGGCGCTGGCAAGTCTTCGCTGTTTGCCCTGCTCAACGGCACGCTGCATGAAGATGCGGGCGAGTGTTACATCCCCACCCAATGGCGCATGGGAGAAGTGGCGCAGGACATGCCCGAAACCGACCAAAGCGCCACCGACTTCGTGGTGGACGGCGACACGACGCTGCTGGCCGCGCAACAGGAAGTCGCGGCGGCCGAGGCCACCGACGACTATAACCGCCTGGCCCACGCCTACATGGCGCTGCAGGACGCCGGCGCGCACGACGCCCGCGCCCGCGCCCAGGCGTTGATCCTGGGCCTGGGTTTCAAAACCACCGAGTTGACCAGCCCGGTCAACAGCTTCTCGGGTGGCTGGCGCATGCGCCTGCAGTTGGCCCGCGCGCTGATGTGCCCGTCAGACCTGCTGCTGCTGGACGAGCCGACCAACCACTTGGACCTGGATGCGCTGGTGTGGCTGGAGACCTGGCTCAAGCGGTATGAGGGGACCATGATCGTCATCAGCCACGACCGCGAGTTTCTGGATGCGGTGACCCATGTCACCCTGCATATCGACGCCGCAAAATTAGTGCGCTACGGCGGCAACTACAGCAAGTTTGAGGACCTGCGCGCCGAGCAGATGACGCTGCGGCAAAATGCCTTTGCCAAGCAACAGGAGAAAATTGCCCACCTGCAAAAGTTCATCGCGCGTTTCAAGGCCAAGGCCAGCAAGGCCAAACAGGCGCAAAGCCGGGTCAAGGCGCTGGACCGCATGGAGAAAATCGCGCCGCTGTTGGCGGATGCCGACTTCACCTTCGAATTCAGGGAGCCAGCCAACTTGCCTAACCCCATGCTGTCGATGCAGGAAGCAAGTTTTGGCTACCCGGCCCCCGCGGGCAGCCCGTCGGGCACGTCCCCCACCGTGATCGTGCAAAGCGTCAGTCGCTCGGTGCTGGCTGGCCAGCGCATCGGCATTCTGGGCGCCAACGGGCAAGGCAAGTCAACCCTGGTGAAGACCATTGCGCGGGTCCTGCAGCCCACGAGCGGCGAGATCACCGAGGGCAAGGGTCTGAACGTCGGTTATTTTGCCCAGCAGGAACTGGATGTGCTGCGCCTGGCCGACACTCCGCTAGAGCACATGATTCGACTGGTCAAGGAGATGGCCGCGACCGGAAAAATGGCCGGGCAGGCGACGCGGGAACAAGACCTGCGCGGCTTTCTGGGCACCTTCAATTTTGGCGGCGACATGGTCAAGCAGGCCGTGGGCAGCATGAGTGGCGGCGAAAAAGCGCGACTGGTGCTGTGCATGATTGTGTGGCAACGCCCCAACCTGCTGCTGCTGGACGAGCCCACCAACCACCTGGACCTGGCGACGCGCGAAGCGCTGAGCATGGCGCTGAACGAATTTGAAGGCACCGTGATGCTGGTCAGCCACGACCGCGCCTTGCTGCGCGCCGTGTGCGATGAATTCTGGATGGTCTCGCACGGCGGCGTGGCGCCGTTTGACGGTGATCTGGATGACTATCAGCGCTACCTGCTCGACGAAGCCAAGCGGCAACGGGAAGCCATCAGGGAGGCCGGCAAAAACTCAGCCCCGGTCGAACGCACAGCCCTTGCGGCAGCGCCCGCATCGGTTGCGCGGCGTAACGCCAAAGCCGCGCCACCCGGCGATGCTCGCTCGCTCAAGCGTGAACTGGAAAAGTTGGAGGCGCGCATGGCCGTGCTCAACGGCGAAGGCGCAGCGCTGGAAGCCCATCTGTGTGCATCGCCTTCCCCCGTGGAAATGGCCGAACTCGGAAAGCGCCTGAAAGCCGTCAACGATGAATTGCAAAGCCTGGAAGACCGGTGGCTGGCGGTGTCGGATAAGATGGAAGCGCTGACGGCTTGATCCTATCCGGCTGGCGCTCAACCAGAATCAGCCATTGGGCAATTCACGCCGCGGTGCCCGTAGCATTGGACAAACATGCGCCCAGAGTCTCCGAGCGAATTGGACACCACGCTTCGAGGTCATTGCCTGCATTGCCGGCTGGGGTTTCAAGGTACGGCGCGAGGATATGAAGAGGCTGTTGCCTTCCACGCGCGGCAAAGTATTCACTCTTCACAATTTCGACCGTTGCCAACCCGCTCGGCAAGAAACGGCGTTGACTTACCGAAAAGCGGCGAAATATACTATCCGGTAGGAGGAGTATCCATCGGGCCGGCGCGAGGCGCCATCTCTTGCCGCGGATCTTGCGGCGCAGCGATAGACTGTAAAAGCTCCCGCAGTTGCCCCGTCGCCAGTCGGTCTTCTTGCAAGAAGACGCGACGCCGACGAATTCCGCAGCGGTTTTTTGGCATTCTGTTAAAGATAAGGGATCATGGACGAAGCTTGGCTCGTGGAGTGTTTCAATCGCCAATTGGAGCGGGCCGCCGCCCATCCTTTTTACCGCCGCATATGGGGCCAAGACCTGCCCCGTGTCGAGAGCGTGGCGGCATTTTCCCGGGTGCCCCCGGTGCCCTGCGGCGCTTTCGCCGAGGATGCTTTTGACACCGACGCGCCGCGTGGCGCTTTTTTCAACCGTGGCGTGGCCCGCATCAATCTTACGCCTTCCGGCCGGGGCCTGCGCCCCATCTATTTCAGCCGCCACGATCTTGCGGTGATGCGCCGGATCAACGCCGATTTGCTGCGCCGCGCCGGCATCACCGAGGACGACGTGGCCATCACCACCTTGAGCTACAGCCTGCTGCCGGCCGGGCTCATGATCCAGGATGCCTTCGAGGAGCTCGGCGCCAAGATTATTCCCGTCGGCCCCGGCGACAGCGAGCGCACCGTGGAATTGATGAAGAATTGGAAAGTCACGGTGGTGTACGGCAATCCCTCCTTTACGATCAAGCTCGCCGAGCAGGGCGCCCCGCCCATCCGGGTGCTGGTGGCCGGCGGCGAGCCTTTTTCCGCGGTGCCCGGCTACAAGGACGCGGTGCGCCGCGCCCTGGGCCAAGACGTCATCTTGATCGAATCCTACGGCATGGCCGAATCCGGCCCCATCGCCCGGGAGTGCCGCTATCAGAACGGGCTGCACGTGGCGGAGGATTATGTGCATCTAGAAATCGTCGACCCCGCCGACGGGACGCCTTTGCCCCTGGGAGAAGTGGGAGAAGTGGTGGTGACCCATTTGGACAAGGAGGCCATGCCCCTGGTGCGCTATCGCACCGGCGACCTGTCCGCCCTAGGCCGCGTGGATTGCCCCTGCGGCCGCAGCCTGACCCTGGTGGGAGGCATCCGCGGTCGGGCCGACCAGATGAAGAAGGTCAAAGGGGTGAAGCTCTATCCCGCCCAGGTTCGGGCCTTGTTGGACAGCTTGCCGGAAACCCGGGGGCGAGCCTTCCGCCTGCGGCTGCAAGAAGCGAGCGCCGGCACGGCCCAGACCCTTGCCCTGATTCTGGAAGGCCCCCCCTTGGCACAAGCGGCACTGGACGCCTTGCAGGCCCTGTTCCGCAAGCGGATTCTGATCGTTCCCAACGAAGTGCTGACCCAAGAAAAATTGGCGGCGGGTCCGGTGTGGGATACTCATGGGTAACCCAGGATGGGGGCAGTCCGGCTGTCAAATTACATTCGTTAAAGGAGTGGGAGCGGCATGAACCCAAAGCAACCCACCCGGCACGGGAGCGCGGAACCGCTCTGGCTGGATCGGATCAAGCCCGGCATGCGCCTGCCGCTCCCGGAAATCGACTGTACCGCCGAATTGGTGGCCGGCTACGCCGAGCTGCTGGATGCCAAGCATCCCATCCATGTGGACCCGGAATACGCGAAACAAACCCGCTTCGGCCGGCTTATCGCCCACGGGCCCCTGATCATCGCCAAGTCCCTGGGGATGCTGGGGGAGGTGTTCGGCGAGGCGCTGCAAGTCATGCTGGATGTGGGCGAATGGCGGTTCTACGGGCCGGTGTTCGTCGGCGACAAGGTGCGGCTGGAGTGTTTCGTGGTGGATGTGAACGCCCCCAAGGGAAGCTCATCGGGCGCCGTGCGGCTGGAGATCCGCGTCATGGCCGGGGACGGCGGCCTCGCCCAGCGCGGCACGGCCAGCGTGCTGCTGAGCCGCAAGCCGAAAGCCTGACGTTTTGTGCCGTACATCCGATTGACCAGGAGAGCAACGCGACATGAGCCAGAACACCGCTAGGCCGGTTCCCAAGAATAGCGTCGATCGCGAGGCCTTTCGCGACATGTGCCGCAAATTCGCACAAAAGGAAATCGGTCCCCGCTGGCAGCAGGCGGACAAGGAGTCCAAGTTTCCCATGGAGTTCTATCATGCGGCTTGCAAGGCGGGATTGATCGGCCTGCATGCTCCGGAATCCCTGGGCGGAGCCGGCTTGGGCGTGACCGAGGAGGCCATCTCCATCGAGGAGCAGGCCAAGGTCAACCCCAATCTTGCCGTCATGGCGCTGATCCAAGGGGTGGCCGGTTCGCTGTTGTGGGAACACGGCAATGACGGCCACCATCAGATCGCCAAGGCGAACAATGCCGGTGAATGCCTGTTGGCCCTGGCGGTGACCGAGCCGGAAGCCGGCAGCGACGTGCAAAGCATTAAAACCACGGCTAAGCGCGAAGGCGACCAGTGGGTGCTGGACGGTACCAAATCCTTCATTACCTTGGCGGGCGATTGCGACACCCTCTTGGTCCTAGCTCGCACCGATCCCGCCAAGGGACGCCACGGCATGCATTTCTTCGCGGTGGATCGCCGGACCCCGGGGGTGCAGACTTCCCAGATCAAAACCTATGCCAACCGGCCGCTGCCGACTTACCGGGTGATGTTCAATAACGCCAAGGTGCCCGAATCGCGCCGTTTGGGGGCCGGTTTCGGGGCCATCATGGCGGGCTTCAACCGGGAGCGGGTGATGGTCTGCGCCCGCTGGCTGGGCCACATGCAAACGACGCTGGCCTGGGCATTGGACTATGCCAAGGTGCGCCAGCAATTCGGCAAGCCCATCGGCGCCAACCAGAGCATCGCCTTCCAGTTGGCCCAAGGCCACGTCGACGTGGAAGCGTCGCGGCTCTACACCTACCATGCCGCGAGCCGCTGGGACAGCGGCGCGCCCATCCAGGATATTATCCTCGACGTGTCCTCGGCCAAGCTGTTCGTCACCCAAGCGGTGTACCGAGTGACCCAGTCAGCGCTGCACATCGGCGGCGGCTGGGGCATCACCGAGGAACTGCCGGTGATGCGCATGGCGCTGGACGCCCTGGTGGCGCCGGTGACGGTGGGGGCCTACGAGATTCAGTTGCGGGTCATCGCCAAGCAGTTGCAACTGCCGGTGGATTGACCCGCAATTCATCATACGGGAGAGACGCAACATGGAACCAGCAGCAAGGCGGAGCGCCAAGAACAGTGTTGACCGCGAAGCGTTTCGCGACATGTGCCGCAAATTCGCGCAAGTCGAAATGGGCTCGCGCTGGCAAGCAGCCGACCGGGAATCCAAGTTTCCCATGGAGCTTTATCATGCCGCCGCCAAGGCGGGGCTGATCGGCTTGCACGCTCCCGAGTCCCTGGGCGGGGCGGAGCTGGGCGTCACCGAGGAAGCGATCGCGGTGGAAGAGTACGCCAAGGTGAATCCGAATTTCGCCATCATGCCGGTGATCCAGGGGGTGGCCGGAGGCTTGCTCTGGGATTTCGGCAACGAGGGGCATCATCAATTGGCCCGGGCCAACAATGCCGGAGAATGCCTTTTGGCCATCGCCGTCACCGAGCCGGAAGCCGGCAGCGACGTGCAAAGCATTAAAACCACGGCTAAGCGCGAGGGCGACGAGTGGGTATTGGACGGCATCAAAGCCTTCATCACCCTGGGGGGCGATTGCGACGTGCTCATGGTGCTGGCCCGCACCGATCCGACCAAGGGACGCCATGGCATGCACTTCTTCGCGGTGGATCGTAGGACCCCCGGGGTACAGACTTCCCAGATCAAGACCTATGCCAACCGCCCCATGCCGACCTACCGCGTCAGCTTTAACGGCGCCCGGGTTCCGGAAAGCCGCCGGCTGGAGGCCGGTTTCGGGGCCATCATGGCGGGCTTCAACCGGGAGCGGGTGATGGTCTGCGCCCGCTGGCTGGGCCACATGCAAACGGCGCTGGCCTGGGCATTGGACTATGCCAAGGTGCGCCAGCAATTCGGCAAGCCCATCGGCGCCAACCAGAGCATCGCCTTCCAGTTGGCCCAAGGCCACGTCGACGTGGAAGCGTCGCGGCTCTACACCTACCATGCCGCGAGCCGCTGGGACAGCGGCGCGCCCATCCAGGATATTATCCTCGACGTGTCCTCGGCCAAGCTGTTCGTCACCCAAGCGGTGTACCGAGTGACCCAGTCAGCGCTGCACATCGGCGGCGGCTGGGGCATCACCGAGGAACTGCCGGTGATGCGCATGGCGCTGGACGCCCTGGTGGCGCCGGTGACGGTGGGGGCCTACGAGATTCAGTTGCGGGTCATCGCGAAACAGCTTGGGTTGCCGTGCGATTAAGTTGCCGTGTAATGAATGAATGAAGGAGGAGTGAGATGAAAAAACCAGATCGATCCCTGGGCCGGGTCGCCGCCATTGTCGGCATGGGGGATGCCTATGCCGACCACGAGAACGTCAAAGACCCGCTGCAATTGGCCACCGAGGCCACCTGGGGAGCCATCAGGGATGCCGGCATCAAGAAGGACGACATCGACATTCTGCTCACCGGCCGCGCTCCCTGGGCGGACCGCCGGCCGCAGTGGAGCAACATTTTCGCTTCCCACCTGCAATTGCCGGTGCGCATGACCACCGAGCTGACTTTCCACGGCGCCGGAGTCAACGCCATCATCGGCCAGGCGGCCCTGGCGATTGCCGCCGGAGTGGCCGACTACGTCCTGTGCGTCCAGGCCGACGCCGTGCAGTTATTCATCGACGCCACCGCGGTGGGGGCCGCCACCGATGCCTGCCCGCAATTCGAGTTTCCCTACGGGCCGACCATTCCCACTATCTATGCCCAACTGGCCTGCCGCTACATGCACGAGTTCGGCGTCACCGAGGAGGATTTCGCCGAGGTGGCGGTGCAACGGCAGGAATGGGCGGTGCATCACCCCAAGGCGGCCAAGCGCAAGCATGGCTTGATCACCGTGGAAGACGTGATGAAGTCTCCCTACATTTCCTCGCCGCTGCGGCGCTGGATGTGCGCCACCTGGGGGCCGGGGGGCACCGCCGGAGCCTTCATCGTCACCAGCGTCGAACGGGCGGCGAAAGCCAAGAACCCCATCTATATCCGCGGCTTCGGCACCTGCACCACCCATGAGTATCTATGCGAGCGCATCAATCTGCGCAAGAGCCGCATTCCGCTGGGGCCGCTGCCCGCCATCACCACCACCGGCGCGGCCTACGCCGCCAAGGAAGCCTACGAGATGGCGGACCTGCAACCCCAGGACATGCAAATCGCGGCGCTGGCCGGCAACTTCTCCCATACCGTGCTGGTGCAACTGGAAGACCTGGGCTTCGCTCCCAAGGGCAAGGCCATGGATTTGGTGAGGAGCGGCCGCATGCGTCCGGGGGGGGATTTCCCGGTGGATACCAACGGCGGCTGGATGGGTTTCGGCCAGCCGGGCATTTCGGTGGCGGCGGATTCCCTGGTGGAAACCGTCCGTCAGTTGCGGGGCAACCCCCTGGGGCTCAAGGCCGGCAACAATCCCAAGTTGGCGATGGCTTATTCGGCCGGCGGCATGCTGGCTTGCCATAGCGCCGTGATCCTGGGCACGGAAAAATCATAAGGAGGACGACCATGCTGGAACAAGGCGAATTCGCGGATTTCAAGGAAAGCTATCCCCAACCCCGGGTCACCCAGGATGCGCTGCCTTACTGGGAAGCAGTCCGTAACAAAAAGCTGCTGTTCCAGCGCTGCCCGGCCTGTAGCGGCGCCATCTTTCCGCCGCGCTCCGTTTGTCCCATGTGCGACGCCGGCGCCAAGCCGGGGTGGGAAGAATCCAAGGGCGCGGGCAGCATCTATAGCTTCTCGGTGGTGCACCGGCCGCCTTCCGCGATCTGGAAGAGCCACGCGCCCTACACCATCGGGCTGGTGCGGCTGGACGAGGATTATTTCCTGTTCGCCGAGATCGAGGGCAAGCCGGAGGACATGGCGGTGGGCAAGCGGGTAGAGGTGAACTTCCCCGACCGGGAAGTGCCGCTGCCGACCTTCCGACTGGTTTAACGCCGTGTTCCAGGCGGCTCTTCGGCCTTATTGGGACGCCGCGGCGGAAACCCGTGCTCCGGCCGAGCAGCGGCGCCTGCGCCTGGAGGGGACGCGCCGGCTGCTGGATTGGGTCACCGAGCGCTCGCCCTTTTATCGGGAGCGTTTCCGCAAGGCGGGGGTGGATCTCCGCGGCATCCGGACCCTGGAGGATTTCGCCGCCGCGGTGCCGCTGACCGCCAAGCAGGAGCTGCGGGATGCCATGGAGCGCATGGGCACGGCCTTGCCTCACTTGTGCGTTCCCCGGGAGCAGATCGTGCTGGCGGGTCCTTCCGCCGGCACCAGCGGCCGCCAGACCTATCAGGCGTTTACCGCCGAGGACCTCGACGTCAATACCGGAATCACCGCCCGCTTGCATTGGTGCTGCGGCTTGCGTCCGGGGGACGTGTTCCACCTGCTGATCACTCCATTCACTCCCGCCGCGGAGATCTTCAAGCTAGCCGCTCAGCGCATGGGTGTGCATTGGGTGATCCGCGACGACCATGAACCGAACCATGTGCCGCGTTATGTGGACGTGGCCCATTCCCTGCAACCGACCTTCCTGCAAGCGGGAGTGGCCACGCTGCGGGCCATGGTGCAGCACGCCGCCGCCACCTTCGGCAACAAGCGCATGGCCTATCGAAAAGCCATCCTGATGGGGGCGGCGCTGGGGGCTGAGGCCCGGGCCGAATTCCGCGAGGAATCGGGCATCGATGTCTATACCTTGTCCGGACAGGGTTCGGATTTCAATCTGTTCGGCACCCAATGCGACCGGCACGACGGCGAGCACTGGCATGCCGACGACCTGACCCTGGTGGAGTTGATCGACCCTAACACCGGCATGCCGGCCCAGGAGGGCGAGCTGGGGGAGCTGGTGATCACCGATTTCTATCGCCGCGCCACGCCCCACGTGCGCTGGCGCACCGAGGACATGTATCGCATGCACCCCGGCCCCTGCGCCTGCGGCCGCACCACCCGTCGCTACACTCTGCTGGATCGGCTGGCGAACCGCGTGACGGTGGGCCGTGTTTCGGTTTACCCGTTCCAGGTGGAAGAGAGCTTGTCTCGGAGCGATGCGGGACGCAATCTGGAATTTTCCCTAGTGCGCCGGCCGGGGGCGGCACGGACCCTGGAAGTGCGCCTGCTGCGCCCCAGTACCTTGATTGCGGAAACCGCGGGCGAGATCGAAAGGAGCATTGCGGCGCATCTTTCCAAGGAACTGGGGGTTCCGGTGCAAGCCGGCTTTCACGATCGGCTCCGGTATGTCGGCTACAAGACTCTGCGGGTGGTGGACGAGAAAGATGCTCCTGTTTCGGCTTATTGAAATGACGGAATGGTTTGACGCAAGAAGTGGAAGAAAGCGGATTCGTGTTATGCGATTCGGCGATGTTGGGGCAGAGGCAGGGAAACCGGCTTTGGTTTCAGGAAGACACTAGATGAGAACGGGAATAAGGATTTATGCTTTTTTGGGCGCAACCATTGTGGCGTTGTCGTCTTTCGTTGGAGAGGTTGCCGCGCAGCAGATGAAGCTGCGGGTGGCGGATTCGCTGGCGGTAGGGAGTTATATTGCCGAGCAGGGCGCCAAATACTGGATGCGGGAAGTGACCCGCCTGACCAACGGGGCCGTCGAGTTTGAATACTACCCGTCGGAACAGTTGGGCAAGGCCAAGGATCTGCTGGCCCTGACCCAATCCGGGGTGGTGGACATCGGGTATGTGGTTCCGGCCTACGCTTCCGACAAAATGCCCTTGTCCGCCGTCGTGGAATTGCCCGGGAATTTCCCGAATTCCTGCACGGGTACTCTGGCCTATTGGAAACTGGTCAGAGGGGAGGGGGTTCTCGCCAAGCGCGAGTTCGAGCCCAATGGGGTGAGGGTATTGATCGCTTTTGCCGCTTCCCCGTACCAGTTGTTCACGGCGAAACGGAAGATCGAGGGCATTAAAAGTATCGAAGGGCTGAAGCTGCGTACCGCCGGGGGAGCGTCCGACACCACCGTGCGCGCGTTCAAGGGCGTACCGGTGCGCATTGCCGTGCCGGAACTGCACGAATCGCTGTCGCGCGGGACCATCGACGGACTTACCTTTCCCTATGCCAGCGTTATTTCGAATAAGCTGACCGAATTGCTCAAATATGGAACCGAGGGAGAGAATTTCGGCAGCGGGTTGATTACTTATGCCATCGGCGAAGCGCGCTGGCAGAAGCTCCCCCAGAGCGTCCAGAAGGCCATGAACGAGGCCAGCGAAGCCGCGACGCGCAACCTGTGCGGCTTCACGGATAAGCAAACGGAGATCGACAAGGAGAGAATCCGCCAGCAGGGGGTGCTCCTGGCCCGATTGCCGCAATCCGAGCGCAAGGAAATCGACGCCAACTTTTCGGCGGTGGCGGCCGAATGGGCGGAAATCCTGGATAAACGCGGCAAGCCCGGCAGCGAAGTGCTGAAGGCCTATCGCGCCGCGCTGCAGGAAGTACGCTGATCGCCCTACGCCCCTCACCCTTTGCGGGGTTTTCCCCGCCGAGGAATGAGCGGAATCGGGGGGCGGAAAATTGAATCATTCTTCCGAGGAGTTATTCCATGGATTTCGAGTTAAGCGAAGAGCATCAGGCAATCCGGGAAACCGCCCGCCGGTTTGTCGAGAAGGAATTGCCCCGCAGTCAGATTCTGGCCTGGGTCCGGGAGAAGACCGAGCCGCCCCGGGAGTTGTTCCGCAAGCTGGGAGAGCTGGGCATGTACGGCTTTCTGATGCCCGAGGAATACAGCGGACTGGAACGCATCGACTCCATCGGCATGATCACTTTCGTCGAGCAACTGGCTCGCTGCTCTGCCGCGCTGACCACCGCCTACGGCCGCGCCGCCGTGATCCTCGGGCCGCTGGTGGCGAGTGCCGCCAACAAGGAACAGAAGGACAAGGTGTTGCCCAAGGTTGTCGCCGGGGAAGTTTTCATGGCGCTGGGCCTCACCGAGCCGGGCTCCGGCTCCGACGCGGCGTCCCTGCGGACCCGCGCCGTGAAGCAGGCTGACGGCTCCTATGTGGTCAACGGCGAGAAGATGTTCTGCACCCAAGCGCAATCCGCCGGTTTCATGATCCTCGCCGCCCGCACCGATCCCGAAGCCATCAAGCAGGAAGGTCTCTCGCTGTTCCTGATCGAGAATCCGGGCGCTAATCCGGCCATCGAGCTCAATCGGATTGAGACCATGGGCATGGCCATGGTGCCGACCTTCGCGGTGAATTTCCGCGACCTCAAGCTGCCGGCCTCGGCCTTGATCGGCAAGGAAAACCAAGGCTGGAAATACATGCTGCACGGACTGGACAACGAACGCTTGTACCACGGCGCTATCGGCGTCGGCGCGTCCCAGGGCATCATCGACGAGGTCATCGCCTACCTCAAGCAGCGCATCCAATTCGGCAAGCCACTCTCCAAGCTGCAATCGGTACGCCACAAGATCGTGGACATGCAGATGCGGGTGGAGGCGGCGCGCTTGCTGACCTATCGCGGCGCGGCAGTGCTGGCCAAGACCGGCAGTTGCCACAACGAAGCATCCTACGCCAAGGTGGCCGGCGCCGAATGTTACATGCATTGCGCCTATACCGGCCTGCATCTCATGGGCGGCTTCGGCTACTGCGTGGATTCCGGCCTGCCGATGCATTTCCAGGATGCCAAGCTGTTTGAAATCGGCGGCGGCGCCATGGAAGTGCAACGGGACATCATCGCCCGGGGCTTGGGGCTTTAAGGTGAGCGTGCCCAAAACCAAGCTCGCCACCTTGGAAGAAGCGGTGGCTCTGGCCGCCGGGGCTTCCCGGATTGCTCTGGGCGGCTGGAGCTTCAGCCGCCGGCCGGTGCGGATGGCCATGGAATGGGTCGTTCGGGGATTGCGTTTCGAGGAGTTGGTGGTGATGACCGGCGGGCTGGAGACCGATCTGCTGCTGGCGGCCGGCGTGGCGCGGCGGGTCAGGAGTTTTTATCTCGGCATGGAAGCCCTGGGCATGGGTCCGGGGCTCAAGGCCGGCGCCGAGGTGGTGGAGGAGACCGAGACTTCCCTGGTGCTGGGGCTCAATGCCGCGGTGGAGGGTGTTTCTTTCCTGCCCTTGCCCAAGCATCACGGCGAGGCTTTGTCGCAAGTGCGCCCGGAACTCAAAGCGGTGCGCTGTCCTTACAGCGGCGCGGAGTATTGGGCCATTCCGCCGATCCCGGTGGACGTGGCCTATATCCATGGGTGGCGGGCCGATGCCAGGGGCAACGTGGTGCTAGGCGGGCACAAAGGTGCCGATCGGCTACTGGCTTTGGCGGCGCGGCGCACCGTGGTGACTTGCGAGGAATTGGTGGACGACATTGCCGCCACCGGCCTGGAGGCCGACCTTACCGAGCCCCTGGTGGATCAAGTGGTGCATTTGCCCGGCGGCGCCCGGCCCGGCGGCTGCCTGCCGGGCTACGAGCCGGACTGGCCGGCGTTGCTGGAATACGTCAGTCTGGAGCGGGCAGCGGTGACCGAGTGGGCCGGGCGCGGCAGGGAGGGGAGGGGATGAAGCCCGATGTGGATACCGCCGAATTGATGGTGTGGGTGATGAGCCGCCACTTGGCCCGGACCGAAGTCATCCAGTTGGGCCTCGCCTCGGCCCTGAACCAGGTGGCGGCGCTGCTAGCCCATGCCGTGGCGCAAGGCCAGGGCCCGGCGGTGGAAGATCCGGCGGGGCTCACCTTGAGCCGGGCGTATCGCATCGCCAGCTTGAGCCGCAGCGAGCGCGCCGCGCAGCAAGGAGCCGTGCGGCGTTTCGAAGCCCCCGAATGGATCGCCCAGATGATGCCGAGGTTGGCCGGCCGCATGGGGCAATTCGTGCGCCCCTTGCAGATCGACGCCCGGGGGCGCCTCAATACCCTGCAAGTCGCCGATGCCCAGGGCCGCCCGCGGCGCTTCGCCGGATTGGCGGGGCTCGCCGAACTGGCCGAGATCGCCCGGCCGTTTTTCGCCTATCTGCCCCGGCAGGACCGGCGTTGCTTTGTCGATGAGGTGGAGTTCGTGGTGTGCGACCCGCTGGCGGCCAACCCGGATCCCGATGCCCGGATCGTTCTAGTCACCGACTTGGCGGTATTCGAATTCACCCGCGCCGGCGCCCAGGCCGTCAACCGGCATCCCTGGGTTTCGAAAACCGCCTTGCGGGAGGCCACTCCCGCCGCGGTGGCGGTGGACGATGCGGCGGTCACCCCACTGCCCGATGCCGGCACGCTGCGCTTGTTGCGGGAACAGGTGGACCCTTTGGGCATTCGCAACATCGAGTTTCTCTCCGGCAAAGACCGCCGCGCGGGGTTGTTGCGGCTCTACGCCGACGAGGCGGCGCGGCCCTTGCCGTGATTGATGGATTGATCAGATGGGCGCGTTTGTTTGAGAAACTGCAGCGGGTAGCGTGAGCGTTGAAACGAAACGTGGAGGGTGATGATGAAGCGCTATTGGAAATTGATTGTGGTATGCGGCATCGTGTTTTCCACCTGGGCAAATCTAGCCCTGGCTCAAGGCAAGGGGAAACTCTCCCTGGGGGTGGCGGATTCGCTGCCCACCGGAAAACACTGGTTGGTGGATAACGGCATCAAGCCGTGGGGAGGCGGTGACTCGGACTACGGGAGGAGCGGTAACCTTCGAATACTATCCGTCGGAACAGTTGGGTAAGACGAAGGATATGCTCGCCTTGGCCCTGTCCGGGGTGACCGATATCGCCTGTCGTGCCATCTTTCATCTCCGACAATAAAATGCCGTTGTCGGGGGTGGCGGAATTGTCTGGCGGTTTCACCACCTCCTGCCAAGGGACTTTGGCCTATTGGAAGCTGGCCAAGGATGGCATCTTGGCGGAGAAGGATTTTGCGCCCAACGGGGTTCGGATACTATTCAGCGCGGTGATGCCGCCTTACCAAATGATTTTTCCGTTTTCCAGCCTAGCGCCCTATAAACTCGACGGCTTGGTGAAATATGCCACTCTCGACGAGAGCCTGGGAGCCGTCGTCGTCAATTTTGTCATCAGCGAGGCTCGTTGGAAGAAGCTTCCGGAGAGCGTCCAGAAGGCCATGATGGATGCCGGCGAGGAGACAACCCGGCGACTCTGCACGGCGCCGGATCAGGACTTGCAAACCGATATCGCCAAACTTAAGCAGGGGGGTCTGGTGACCGTGCAGCTTCCGGCCGCCGACAAGAAGGAGCTTCAAGGGTTGCTGGCCGGTGTCCAGACGGAATGGGCTGAAGCCCTCGACAAGCGAGGTAAGCCCGGAACCGAGGTGTTCAAGGCTTTCCGGGCCGCAGTCCAGCAATCGCGCTGATACTTGGAGGAACCCATGGCACAGCAAACCAGGCGCGGCTTGTACTACGAGGATTTCGAGGTGGGCCAGGAGTTCACCACTCCGGCCCGCACGGTGACCCAGACCGACATCGTCAATTTCTCGTGCTTGTCGGGGGATTTCAACGGCGTCCATGCCAACTTTGAATACTGCAAGACCACGCCGTTCGGAGAGCCCATCGCCCACGGCCCGCTGGTGCTTGCCATCATGGGCGGCCTATCCTACGCCACCGGCATCAACGACGGCACTCTGCTGACGCTGCTGCAAATGGATGCTTGGCGGATGCTGAGCCCGGTCAAGCACGGTGACACGATCCACATGGTTTCCAAAGTCGTCGGCAAGAAGGAAACCAGCAAGCCGGACCGCGGGGTCATCATCTTCGAGCGTCGCTGCGTCAAGCAGGACGGCGGCATCGCTCAGGAGATGCGGGCGACCATGCTGTACCGCCGCCGCCCCGCCTGATCTTTCTGGCCCGCAGCCGGGCTGCGCGTTGCGACAAGGAGTGGGATCCATGGATTTCTCTTTTTCTCCCGATCAACAGGCGATCCGCGAGGCGGCCTTCAAGATCTGCGAGGGGTTCGGGGACGACTACTGGCTGGCCAAGGACAAGGAGGGCGGCTATCCCCTGGATTTTCACCGGGCTTTCGCCGAGGCTGGCTGGCTGGGCATCGCCATGCCGGAACAATACGGTGGTTCGGGCATGGGGATTACCGAGGCGGCGATTTTGATGCAGGCGGTCACCGAGTCCTGCGCGGGCGGGACCGGCGCCTCGGCGATTCATCTCAACATCTTCGGCCTGAATCCGGTGGCGGTATTCGGCACCGAGGAGCAGAAGCGCCGCATGCTGCCCCCCATGATCGCCGGGAAAGAACGGGCTTGCTTCGGCGTCACCGAACCGAACACCGGCCTGAATACCTTGAAGCTCAAGACCAAGGCGGTGCGCCGGGGTGATCACTACGTCGTCAACGGCGAGAAGGTGTGGATCAGCTCCGCCCAGGCGGCCCACAAAATTCTGCTCCTTGCACGAACCCAGGAACCCCATGAAGTCAGCCATCCATCGTTGGGGTTGTCGCTGTTCTACACCGATCTTGACCGGAAGTATGTGGACATCCGCGAGATCGAAAAGATGTCCCGCAAGGCCATAGACGCTAACCAGCTTTTCATCGAGGGGCTGCAGGTCCCCGTCGAGGATCGCATCGGCGAGGAGGGCAGGGGCTTCGAATATATTCTGCACGGCATGAACCCGGAGCGGGTCTTGGTCGCCGCCGAGTGCGTCGGCATCGGTCGCAACGCGTTGCGGCGGGCCGCCCGCTATGCCGGGGAGCGCGTCGTCTTCGATCGCCCCATCGGCATGAACCAAGGGATCCAGCACCCGCTGGCCGAAGCGTGGATGGAACTGGAAGCGGCCAACCTCATGGTATTCAAGGCCGCCACGCTGTACGACCAAGGCCAGCCCTGCGGCCCTGAAGCCAACACCGGCAAGTACCTGGCGGCCGAGGCGGGATTTAAGGCGGCGAAAACCGCGGTGCTGACCCACGGTGGATTCGGCTACGCCAAGGAATTCCACGTCGAACGCCTGATGCGCGAAGTGATGCTGTTCCGCATCGCTCCCATCAGCGGACAGCTCGTCAAGTGCTTCATTGCCGAGAAGGTCCTGGGCCTGCCAAAATCCTATTGAAGTTGACCGAAACCCTTGACCAGGAGATTTCCCATGGGGCCTTTGCGCGGACTGAAAGTGATCGAAATGGCTGGCCTCGGGCCGGGCCCCTATTGTGCCATGATGCTCTCTGACCTGGGGGCGGAGGTGCTGCGGGTGGACCGGGCCGTGGAGACTGAGCCCAGTATCCTGCCCGAGACCCGCTATAACGTCACAGGGCGGGGACGCCGCTCGGTGGCGGTGGACCTGAAGCACCCCGAGGGCGCGGAAGTGGTGTTGCGCTTGGCGCGGCAGGCCGACGTGCTTATCGAGGGCTATCGCCCCGGCGTGATGGAGCGGCTGGGACTCTCCCCCGAGGCCTGCTGGCAGGGCAATCCGCGGCTGATCTACGGACGTATGACCGGCTGGGGCCAGGACGGCCCGTTGGCCGACGCGGTGGGCCATGACATCAACTACATTGCCCTGACCGGAGCCTTGCACGCCATCGGCCGGCAGGGCCAGCCGCCGGTGCCGCCCTTGAGCCTGGTGGGGGATTACGGCGGCGGCGGCTCCATTCTCGCCATCGGCATCCTGGCCGCGCTTCACGAAGCCCGGACCTCCGGCAAGGGCCAGGTGGTGGATGCCTCCATCGTGGACGGCACCGCCCTGCTGCTCACCTCGGTGTGGGGCCGGCTGGCCGCCGGCTCGTGGCGAGACGAGCGCGGCGCCAATGTGCTGGACAGCGGTTCGCCCTATTACGAAGTCTACGAAACCCGCGATGGCAAGTTCATGGCGGTGGGCGCCATCGAGCCCAAGTTCTATCGCAACCTGCTCAAAGTGCTGGGTCTGAACGAAGCCGAGCTGCCCGCCCAGAACGACCGCGACCGTTGGCCCGAACTCAAGGCCCGCTTCGCCGCCGCCTTCAAGACCCGCACTCGGGACGAATGGGATGCCGCTTTCCGCGACGTGGAAGCCTGCGTCGCCCCGGTGCTGTCCCTCAAGGAAGCCCCCGCCCATCCCCACAATCGGGCACGCGGCACTTTCGTCGAAGCCCACGGCGTGCTGCAAGCCGCACCTGCCCCCCGTTTCTCCCGTACTCCCGCCGCTATTCAGGGCCCCACTCCGCCCCCCGGCCGCGATACCCGCGAGGTGCTGGAGCAATGGGGATTCGGCGCGAAAGACGTGGAAGCCTTGCTGGCCAAGGGCGCGGTGCGGGCGGGGTGAAGCCCGTGTCGGGCGCGGTCGCGTACCGGGTCAGAGTGAGGATTCCATCCGACCTTTACACATCAAAGCTCTAGCTAGCGGATTCGGACTGTTTTTTGGGTAATGGTGCGGGATAACCCATTGGTTTATCTGAACGCTGATGTCGGGAATTGCGTAAAAGCGGCTGTAGTGAAAAGACCTTGTCGGCGGCCCGGGGCGCGGGTCCGGGAGAAGCTGTTGGCGTTTCTGGAAGCCACCCGGGCCGGCGAGATCATGGTCAACACCCCGATTTTCGACCGCCGAGCCCGGCTGCGCGGCTATGAAATTCTGGCGGAGCAAGGCGGTATCGCTTCGGCCAGCCCCTAAGATGCGCCGATCGCCGATGGGGTATCATCACGCCCCCTCAAAATAAATAGGGTGGGTTCCATGGGCCGGGCCGTTTGCTTGTCGTTCCTTGCCGCCATTTTGCTGGCGGGTTGCGCCACGGGGGTTCCGGTTCCCGTGGCGGATTTGCCTGCCCCCGCCGCTCCCGCGCTGAAAACCGCGCCCCGTCTGGGCCTGGCTTTGGGGGGCGGGGCGGCGCGAGGGTTCGCTCACGTGGGCGTGATCAAGGTGCTGGAATCTCACGGCATCGTTCCCGACATCGTGGTGGGTACCAGCGCGGGGAGCGTGGTGGGGGCGCTTTACGCGGCCGGATACGGCAGCCTTGACTTGCAGCGCATCGCCCTGCAGTTGGGCGAAGCCAGCTTGTGGGATTGGTCCTTGCCGGACCGGGGGGTGATCCGGGGCGAATCCCTGCAAAATTTCATCAACCGGGCGGTGCAGAACCGGCCCATCGAGAAGCTCAACAAGGTATTTGCCGCGGTGGCCACCGATCTTCAAAAGGGTGATGCCGTGACGTTCGGCCAGGGCAATACCGGAATGGCGGTGCGGGCCTCCAGCAGCATTCCCGGCGTGTTCCAGCCGGTAACCCTCAATGGTCGGGATTACGTGGATGGCGGCCTGGTGAGTCCGATTCCGGTTCGGGCGGCGCGTCAGTTGGGGGCCGAGGTGGTGATCGCGGTGGATATCTCCAGCCGGCCGGAGAACGGGGAAATCAAGGGGTCCTTCGATGTGTTGCGGCAGACCTTGGCCATCATGGCTCGGGTGCTGGGGGGGCAAGAATTGCAGGAGGCCGACGTGGTGATCCGGCCCAATACCGCGGAGCTCAAATCGACGAGCTTCGATACCCGGCATCTGGCCATCCTGGAAGGGGAGCGGGCGGCGCAGGCGGCGCTGCCTGCCATTCGGGAGAAACTGGCGGCTTTCGTCGGCGTTCAGCGGGGGGAGAAGCCGCGGGAAGACAAGCTTAGCGCAGCCCCAAGCGGCGGGCGCCGTTGAAGCGCTTGATCCAGTAGCTGTCGTCCATGGCGACGATGTGGACGCCGCCGCCCCGGCTGGGGGCATGGACGAAGCGCCGCTCGCCCAGGTAGATACCGACGTGGGAAAAGGGCCGGCTCAGGGTGTTGTAGAACACCAAGTCGCCGGGCCGCAGCTCTTGCTCGTCGATCTTGCGGCCGAGCAGGCTGATGGCCCGGGCGTTATGGGGTAGATCGAGGCCGGTGACCTGGCCGAATACATAGCGCACCAGACCGCTGCAATCGAAGCCGCTGTCGGGGGAGATGCCCCCGGGACGATAGCGGATACCGATTAGCGTCATGGCTTGGAAGACCAGTTCTTGGGCGCGTTCCAGATAGCCGTCCAAGGCGCCGGGGGAGTCAGCGGAATGGGCTCCCTCGGCGGGCGGCAGATCGTCCCGGGCGAGGGCCGGGGCGGAAAGGGATGCCGTCAGTAGCAGGACGGCCCAGAACACATAACGCATGAAGCGGACTTTAACCGCAAAATCCGGGATTTGTAAACTCCCACCCCACTCGTTTGGAGCTGTCTTCGCGTAATATTTGCACTCCGGTTTTTGACGAGCCCCTGGAAGCCGTTATGAAGGAAACCCGCCATATCGCCTTGCTCTCGGTCGCTGCCTCGCTGATTACCCTGGCGCTTAAATTCGGCGCCTATTTCTTCACCGACTCAGTGAGTCTGTTTTCCGATGCGGCGGAATCCTTGGTGAATCTCACCGCGAGCCTGGCGGCTTTCGGCGCCCTGACTTTGGCATCCCAGCCCCCGGACGATACCCATGCCTACGGCCACGATAAGGCGGAGTATTTTTCCGCCGGATTGGAGGGGGGGCTGGTACTGGTGGCGGCGATTTCCATTATGTACATGGCCGTCACCCGCTTCCTGCATCCCGTTCCCCTATCGGATCTATGGATAGGGATGCCCTTGGCGCTGGCCGCGGCGGGGGTCAACTACGGTATCGCCGTCGTCATGTTGCGGGCCGCCCAGACCCACGACAGCATTACCCTGGAAGCCGATGCCCGCCATCTGCTGACCGACGTCTGGACCACCGCCGGCGTGCTCGCCGGCTTGCTGATGGTGGCCTTGGCGCCGCCCGGCTGGGAGATTTTGGATCCGCTGCTGGCGGCGGCGGTGGGCTTGCACATCGTGGGGACCGGAGTGGGCTTGATGCGGCGCTCCTGGCAAGGATTGATGGACGCTTCGCTCCCGATACCCGAGCGGGGGGAGATCCAGGCGGCGATTCTCGGGGAGTTGCCGAGGGAGGCCAGTTTCCACGATCTTCGCACCCGCAAGTCCGGCTCCCGGCGTTTTATCGAATTCCACTTGCTGGTTCCCGGCGCCTGGAGCGTGGACGAGGCCCATGGTCTATGCGACCGGATCGAGGCGGCCATTGGGGCGCGGCTGGCCAAAACCTCGGTGACGATCCATGTGGAGCCGGCGGAATCGGATACACTGGAGCTTTGAGTGACGTTGCGGAGGGTGATGACATGGGCGAGCCAGAATTTTCCGAGGAGCGGGTCAAGGCCGAGGCGGAACGCAGCGCCGCGGGCGGCGGGGACATCCGGGAGCAAGTTCGGAACCTGACTTTGCGAGCGCTGCGCGGCAAGGGGCTGGACGTGGAGGGGACCAAGCAGGTGGTGCGGGCCCTGACCGAGGGCATTAGCCTGGGGACACGGCGCGGTGGAGAGGCGGGCCAGGCGCTCAAGGAAGCTTTTGCCGGGCTCGACGAGGGCTTGGGCAAGGCCGCCGAGGCGAGCCGGCTGGCGTTGCAGGAGATGGCCGCCCGCGGGCAGCAGTTGCGGGACGAGGATCTGAAAGTGGCCCTAGACCAGCTCAAGTCTTTGGAAGGCAGCTTTCTCGACACCGTGTGGGAGACCGCCCAGCGGGTGGGCGGCACGGCCAAGGAGCAGTG
Organism: Betaproteobacteria bacterium; assembly: GCA_023259135.1. GTDB lineage: Bacteria > Pseudomonadota > Gammaproteobacteria > Burkholderiales > JAHFQX01 > JAHFQX01. The sequence goes on from JAHFQX010000012.1 coordinate 23,400, forward strand.
GTTCGAATTGGTGACCCACGCCCGGCGCGCCGGTACCGATACCGGCGGCCAGGTGGCGGCAACCCTGGAAGCGTTCTCCCGACGCATGGCGACGGTGGCGCTGGATACCCAGCATGCCAGTCTGGAAGCGGCCCGCGAGTGGAGCCGCCGCTTCGCCGAGGCGAGCAGCGGCTTCCTGGCCGGCGTGTCCGACGCCCTGCACCAAGCCTCCCCGCCGGGGCCGGGGGACAAGAAAAAAGGCTAGCCCCCGCCCATGCTGCTGGAAACCCTGGAAGCGCTGCGCGACCTGCCCCGTCTGCACGAGGTCGGCTCGGTCCTGATCCGGTACGGCTTCGGCGAGCTGGTGCGGCGGCTGGGCATCGCCGGGGCCTTGGAGCGGGCCGACCGGGCCTTGCACTGGCAGCGTCCTCGCGCCGAGCCGCCCACTTCCCCGGAGCGGTTCCGGCTGGCGTTGGAGGAGCTGGGCCCGACCTTCGTGAAATTCGGCCAAGTGCTGGCGACCCGCTCCGACATTCTGCCTCCCGAGTGGATCGGCGAGCTGGAAAAGCTACACAGTACGGTGCCTGCGATGCCTTTCGGGGAATTGCTGCCGCAATTGGAAAAAGCCTTGGGCCGCTCCCCCTTCGAGGTATTCGTCGATCTGGAAACCGAGGCTGCCGGCTCGGCCTCCGTCGCCCAGGTGCATCGGGCACGGCTTGCCGACGGCACCCCGGTGGCGGTGAAGGTGCTGCGGCCCCATGCTCGGGCCACGGTGGAGGCCGACGCGAGAATCCTGGAGCGGGTCGCGCAACTGGCGGAATTGGAATTTCCGAAGGCTCGGCGCTACCGGCCGCGTCAGGTGGTGGCCGAGTTCCGCCGCTCGCTGGAGCGGGAGCTGGACCTGGCGCGGGAAGCCCGCAGCATGGAGCGTTTCGCGGAGAATTTCGCGGGCGACGAGACGGTGCTGATCCCGAAGGTGTACTGGGAATACACCGGACCGCTGCTCAACGTCCAGCAGCGTATAGAAGGCATTCCCGGGACCGACCCGGCGGCGGTGGATCGAGCCGGGTTGGACCGTAAGCTGCTGGCCGCTCGGGGCGCGGACGCCGTGCTCAAGATGATCCTGGCGGATGGCTACTTCCACGCCGACCCCCACCCCGGAAATGTCTTTTACCTGCCCGGCAACCGTATCGCCATGGTGGATTTCGGCATGGTGGGGCGGCTTACCGAGCGCCGCCGCAGGGAGATCGCCGGTTTTTTGGCGGCCCTGGTGGAGCGCAACGAAGACGGCATGGTGCAGGCGCTATTGGATTGGGGAGGGGACGGCCCGGTGGACGAAGCCCGGTTGGCGGCGGACATCGGCGAATTGGCCTACGACTACAGCCAAGCCCACCTTAAAGATATCCGCATGGATGCCTTGCTGGGGGAAATTACCGGAATCATGCGCCGTCACGGTTTGGTTTTGCCTTCTGATCTGACTTTGCTGTTCAAGGCGCTGGTGTCCTTGGAAGGACTGGGCCGGCAACTCGATCCGGAATTTCGGATGCTGGATCGGCTGGAGCCGTTCGTTCGGAAAGTGATGCAAGAACGCTCCGCGCCGGCGGCGGTGCTGCGCCGGATGCGCCGCAACCTGGCAGAAACGGTGGCGTTGCTGGGAGAACTACCGCGAGACGCGGCACGGCTGATCCGGGAAGCCCGGCGCGGTCGGATGCGGATCGATCTGGATCTCAAGCGCCTGGATCAATTCGGCCGGCAACTGGACCACAGCGTCAATCGGCTGACCTTGGGCATCATCATTGCGGCGCTGATCATCGGTTCGTCTATCGTCATGACGGTGTCGGGAGGCCCCACTTTGTTCGGGCTGCCGGTGTTCGGGCTGATCGGCTTCGTGGTGGCGTTTTTCGGCAGCCTGGGGTTGATGTTTTCCATTTGGCGCTCGGGCAAGGGATCAGGGGCCGAGGGGAGCAGCGGCGGTTTTTAAAAATCCGGAGGGGACGACTATGGAGCATTTCTTGACCGCCGCCGTGGCGGCAGCGGTGGCGGAGGATTCGAGTTGGCGGTCCGAGGCGGGTTTTCCTCGAAAGCTTTGGCGGCGCCTGGGGGGCAAGGGTTTGCTGGGGATCGGCTTCCCCGCCGCGGCCGGCGGGCAGGGCCGGTCCCTGGTGGAGGTGGCGGAGGCCGGCGGCGCCCTGGTGCGCGCCACCGGCAGCCTGGGCTTGGGCCTGGGCTGGCTGATGAACGAGATGCTGGGCTGGTTTGCCCTGGGCCGGTTGGGGACGGCGGCCCAGCGGGCCGCCTTGCTGCCGGCCATGGCGCGGGGCGAAGTGTTATGCGCCTTGGCCATTTCCGAGCCGGGGGTCGGCGCCCATCCCAAGCATCTGTCCGCCCGGGCGCAACGGGATGGGGACGGTTGGCGTCTTGACGGCGAGAAGGCTTTTGTCAGCAACGGCCCCAACGCCGATTGGTTCATCGTGGTGGCGGTGAGCGGCGAGGCGGACGGCCGCAAGCGCTTCAGCGCCTTTCTGCTGCCCGCCGATGCGCCGGGACTTGCCAAGGTCCAGCGTGAGCCGGTGGCCGGCTTGACTCCCCTGGGTCATTGCGGGCTCAAGCTGGAAGCCTGTAAAATTGGTCCGGACAATATGCTGGGAGAGGAGGGGAGCGCCTTCGAGGCCCTCGCCAAGCCCTTCCGGGATGTAGAGGATGCTCTGCTGCCGGCCCTGCTGGTGGGAGCCATGGGCCGGGAACTGGCGGAACTGGGCCGAGCGCTGGGCCCGGGTGCCGGGGAAGCCGAACGTCAGATGCTGGGCAGGTTGCTCACCGAGTTGGCGGCGTTGGCGGCGACGGCCCGGGATTCGGCTCGCGGTCTGGAGCAATACGGGGTCGGCGCAGCCCTGTCGGCCCTCAATACCGGGTTCAAGGAACTGGCCCGCCGCTGGCAAGGGGATTGGCAAACCCTGGCCGATTTGGGCAGCGATGCCGTGTCTTCCCTCAAGCCGTTGACCCAGGACGTCAACATCGTGATCAACATTGCCCGACGCGTCGGGCAAGCAAGGCAGCAGACCCTGGGCGCCGCCTTGCTCACTGAAAAAGCGGCTCATGAAGTCACTCTACGAACATCGTTTTAATTCCGTGGCGGCGGTGGAAACCGAATTCGCCCAAGCCCAGTACATCGCCAGCCGGCAGATCGCCACCAGCGTCTATCTGGCCTTCAATCTGCAAAAGCCCATCCTGGTGGAAGGCCCCGCGGGAGTGGGCAAGACCGAATTGGCCAAGACCATGGCCGAGGTTCTGGAAGTGCCCCTGATCCGCATGCAATGCTACGAGGGGCTGGACGAATCCAAGGCGCTCTACGAGTGGAAGTACGGCAAGCAACTGCTGTACACCCAATTGCTCAAAGACAAGCTGGGCGAACTAATGGAGGGCGCCAAGGGGCTGGCCCAGTCGATCGAACGGCTGCACTCCCACGACGATTTGTTTTTCTCCGAGCATTTTCTGGAGCCTCGACCGCTCTACAAAGCGCTCCACGAAGAGGCCGGCTGCGTGCTGCTGATCGACGAGATCGACAAATCCGATCAGGAATTCGAGGCTTTCTTGCTGGAAGTGCTGTCGGATTTCCAGGTCTCGGTTCCCGAGCTGGGCACCATCAAGGCCACGGTCAGGCCCTTCGTGTTCCTCACCAGCAACAATACCCGCGAGATGAGCGATGCTTTGAAGCGCCGCTGCCTGCACCTGTATATTCCCTTTCCCGACGCCAAGCTGGAGCGCCGCATCCTGGAGACCCGAGTGCCGGGGCTGTCCAAGAGCTTGCGCAACGAATTGGTGGCCTTCATCCAGAATGTCCGCACTCTGGAACTGAAGAAACAGCCTTCGGTGAGCGAGACCATCGACTGGGCCAAGGTGCTGCTGCTGCTCAATGCCGAGCATTTGAACGTGGACATGGTGCGGGACACCCTCAATACCTTCCTCAAGTTCGAGGAAGACATCGCGGCCGCCGACGAGCGGCTGGTGAATTTCGTCGGAAAAGCCCGGGAAGAGGGGGCGCTGCTCCATGCAAGAAACCCTTGAGGATTTCTTCAAGGCGCTGCGAGGCTCCGACCTGGACGTGACCCTCACCGACAGCATCGAGGCCGGCCGGGCGATAGAGATCGTCGGGCTGGCCGACCGGGAGGTGTTGAAGCATGCCCTGGGGGCCACCCTGGCCAAATCCATGGACGAGCGGCTGATCTTTGACGCCTGCTTCGACCGCTTTTTCTCCTTCGATGCTTTCAAGGAGCGCCCGGCGGGTGGTGGCGATGGCGTCAACACGACCCCCTTCGCCATGGAAGGCAGCGGTTCCGGGGCGGGTTCCGGCGGTTCCGGAGGCCAGCGGCTGGTGGACATGCTGATGCGGCAGGACCAGGCGGGGCTCGCCAAGGCCATGAAGGAAGCCGCCCGCCAAGTGGGGATGACCGACATCTGGTTTTTCACTCAAAAGGGCCTCTACATCCAGAAAATCCAGAAGCAAATGGGCTCGGAACAGCTCGACCGGGATCTGGCTCAGCTTGCCGCCCAGCCCGGCCAGAGCGCCCAGGTGGCGGCCTTGAAGCTGGCCCGGCGCCGGCTGTTCGAGGAGGTGAAGGATTTCGTCGAGAAGCAACTGGCCATGTACGGCACCGCTCCCACCAAGCGGCTGCATGATGAATACCTGCAGGCGCAGAAGCTCTCCAACATCGAGCAGCGGGATTTCCAGCGGATGCACGATATCGTCCGCAAGATCGCCAAGCGCCTGTCGGTGATCCACTCCAAGAAGAAAAAGCAGGAAGACCGGGGCGTGCTGGATTTCCGCAAGACCCTGCGTCGCAACGTGGCCTTCGACGGCGTGATGTTCGAGACTTATTGGAAAACCAAGGTCATCGACCGGCCCAAGGTCATCGCCATCTGCGATGTAAGCGGCTCGGTGCGGGCCTACGCCAAATTCCTGCTGCTGTTCCTCTACAGCCTGAGCGAATTGCTTTCTAAGATTCGCAGTTTCGCTTTCACCAACACCCTGGTGGATGTGACCGCGACTTTCGACGGCATGCCGGTGCAGCAGGCGGTGGACAAGGTGATGAAGGACGTGGGCGGCAGCGGCACCGACTACGGTCAAATGTTCATGGACTTGCAAGCGCAGTTGATGAAGGAAATCGACAAGAAGACCACGGTGCTGATCCTAGGGGACGCCCGCAACAACAACGGCGATCCCCAGACCGAAGTGATGAAGTTATTGCATCAGCGGGCCAAACGGGTGATCTGGCTGAATCCCGAGCCCAGGGTGTTCTGGGGTCTGGGGGATTCGGAAATGAAGCGCTATTTGCCCTATTGCCATCTGGCCAAGGAGTGCAATACCGTGAAGCACCTGGAGCGCACCATGGATGATCTGCTGCGGGTATCCACGGCCACGGCCTGATTTTTTTGCTTGGCCCCAGGGCCCCTTTCCGAATTGTCCGCCGATCCGCTGCTGGTGGCCGCCTCCGCTGCTGGGCTAGAAGCCGCTTTTGCCCTCGACGGCGGCTTGAGCCGCGCCGTCCCGGGCTATCGGATGCGTCCCCAGCAATTGGAGATGGCCCAAGCCGTGACCCAGGCACTGGAGCGCCACGGCATCCTGGTGGCGGAAGCCGGTACCGGCACCGGCAAGACCTTCGCTTATCTGGTTCCCGCGCTGCTGTCCGGCGGCAAGGTGATCCTCTCCACCGGCACCAAAACCCTCCAAGACCAACTGTTCCAAAAGGATCTGCCCGCGGTGCGCCAAGCTTTGCGGGTGCCCGTCACCGTGGCGCTGCTCAAGGGACGCGCCAACTATGTGTGCCACTATCACTTGGAGCGGGCCTTGGAGAGCGGCCGCTTCATGAGCCGCGACGAGGTGCGGCAACTGCACCGCATCGCCGCCTATGCCCAGAGCACGTCCAGCGGCGACAAGAGCGGCCTGCTCGACGTGCCGGAACATTCCCCGGTATGGCCGGCGGTGACCTCCACCCGGGACAATTGCCTGGGCGCCGAATGCTCCCATCATTCCCGCTGCTTCGTCCTGGAGGCCAGGAAACAAGCCCTGGAAGCCGATGTGGTCGTGGTCAATCATCATCTGTTTTTCGCCGACATCATGCTGCGGGACGAAGGGGCGGGAGAGCTGCTGCCGGCCTGCAATGCGGTGATTCTGGATGAAGCCCACCAGTTGCCGGAGATCGCCGGACTCTTCTTCGGCACCCATGTGTCTACCACTGAACTGCTGGAACTGGCCCGGGACAGCGAATTGGAATCCCGGGCCGCGGCGGCGGATTTCGCCGCTTTGCCGGATGCCGCCCAAGCCTTGGACAAGGCGGCCCGCGACCTGCGGCTGGCTTTTCCGGCGGGACCGGCGCGGCTGCCCGCCCATGGGGTGTTCGGCAACACGGCTTTTGCCGTGGCATTGTCCGGACTGCGGAACAGCCTGGCGGCCCTCGGGAAAATTCTGGAGACCCAGGCCGAACGCAGCGAAGGGCTGGAGCGCTGCCGGCAGCGGGCGCTGGAACTGGTTGCCCGCTTGGAATCCTGGGACGGTCCGGCAACGGCCGGCGAAGTGCGCTGGGTCGAGGTGTTTACCCATGCGGTACAGCTCAACGCGACGCCCCTTTCGGTGGCGGACATCTTTCAGCGGGAAATCGCCTCCCGCCCCCGCGCCTGGATTTTTACCTCCGCCACCTTGGCGGTGAACGGAGATTTTTCCCTGTATCGCGGCCAATTGGGCCTGGAGGACAGCGAAACCGCCTACTGGGCCAGTCCTTTCGATTATCCCCGGCAGGCCCTGCTCTACGTTCCTTCCGGGCTGCCGCCCCCCAATACCCCCGGCTATACCGAGGCGGCGGTGGCGGCGGCGCTGCCGCTGATCCGCGCCGCCGGCGGCCGGAGCTTTTTCCTATGCACCTCGCTGCGGGCCATGGGAGAAGTCCACAAGCTATTGCAGGCTTTTTTCCAGGAAGCCGGCCTCGACTATCCGTTGCTGTTGCAAGGCGAGCGGCCCCGCAACGACTTGCTGGAATCCTTCCGCCGCCTGGGCAATGCCGTGCTGGTGGGCAGCCAGTCGTTTTGGGAGGGGGTGGACGTGCGGGGCGAGGCCCTGTCCCTGGTGATCATCGACCGGCTGCCTTTCGCCTCCCCCGACGATCCGCTGGTGGCGGGCCGCATCGAGCAGCTCAGGCGGGCGGGTCGCAATCCTTTCATGGAATACCAGCTTCCCGAAGCGGTCATTACCCTCAAACAGGGCGCCGGCCGCCTGATCCGCGACGAAACCGACCGGGGTGTGCTGATGATCTGCGACCCGCGCCTAGTCTCCAGCCGCTACGGCAAACGCATCTGGCGCAGCCTGCCGCCCATGCGCCGGACCCGAGAGTTGAAGGACGCCCTGGAGTTTTTCGGTGTTGCGCCTTAGCAAGGGCTATGGAGTTTTACCAAAGCCAGCGAGCCGAATGCGCCGAATGCATAGTGCGGTAAACTCGACCTGGGTTGCATGATCTTTCGGGGCTCCGTGAACCTTGAGGGATTATCTGTTTTCGATTCATAATCCGGCTGAGGGCGGCCGATGAGGCTGTCCCATCTCTTTACAACACGTAAAATCGGAGGAGAAACTCTAATGGCACATTCTTTTCGGGCCGCCCTGGCGGGCGGTTGCGCGATTTCCCTGATGCTGACATCCGTTTCCGGATATTCCCAGGACAAGAAAATCGTGCTGCGGGTGGCGGACTCCTTTCCGGCCGCTGGGCATTATTTTGCCGAGCCGGCGGCCAAGTATTTCATGGAAGCGGTGAAGAAAGCCACCAACGGCCAGGTGGAGTTCGAGCACTACCCCGCCGAGCAATTGGGCAAGGCCAAGGATCTGCTGGCGCTGACTTTGTCCGGCGTGGCCGATATCGGTTCGGTGATGCCGTCCTACGCCTCCGATAAGATGCCGCTATCCTCGGTGGCCGAGCTGCCGGGCAATTTCGCCACCTCCTGCGAGGGAACCTTGGCTTATTGGAAAGTGGCCCGGGACGGCGCCTTGGCTCAGAAAGAATACGCTCCCAACGGCATTCGCATTCTGTTTACTCTGGTGAGCGTGCCCTACCAAGCGCTGATGAAGCAGAAGATGGATTCCATCAAGGATATGGAAGGGAAGAAAATGCGCTCCTTGGGAGCTTCCATGGATATCTCCATGCGCAAGCTCAAGGCCGTGCCTATTCGCATGGCGGCTCCGGAGATCTACGAATCCCTGTCCCGAGGCACCTTGGACGGGGTGGTGGCCTCCTATAGCGCGGCGGTGTCTTATAACCTGCATACCTTGGCCAAATCCGTGACCGCCGGAGAGAATTTCGGCAGCGCCGTGCTGACTTATTCCATCAGCGAGGCGCGCTGGAAGAAGCTGCCCGAGAACGTCCAAAAAGCCATGCTGGAAGCGGGAGACGCCGCGACTCGCCGGGCTTGCGCCCTCATGGACAAGAACACCGAGCCGGATCTCGAAAAGATGCGCCAAGCCGGGATGTCGGTGGTCCGGCTGTCGGCGGCGGAGAAAAAGGACTTGCAATCGCTACTCGCCACCGTGGGCACGGAATGGGCCGAGGACCTTGATCGCCGTGGCAAGCCCGGCACCGAGGTGCTGAAAGCCTATCTGGAGGCGTTGCAAGGCATCCGGCAGGGCCGGCCTTAAGCCGGGATGGGAGCTTCTTCCGGGGAGCGGGGGCATTCCGATCGAGGACTGGCCCTCGCCGTGCTGGCGGCGGTTTTCCTGCTGCACCTTGTAGGGCGCGGCGTCGGTGATAGTTACGGAGTGTTCATTCTTCCCTTGGAGCGGGAGTTCGGCTGGAGCCGTTCCCAGATCACCGGGGTGTATTCCCTCTATCTGGTGGTGTATGGGGTGGCGGGGCCGGTGGTGGGCTATCTGTTCGATCGCTGGGGACCGAGGGCGGTTTATTCCTTCGGACTGACCAGCCTGGGCTTGAGCTATATTCTGGCCGCGGGGTTCGGCTCGGTTTGGCAATTTCACATGGCCTTGGGCCTGTTTGCCGGTATCGGGGTGGCCTCGGTGGGCATGGTGCCGGCCTCGGGATTGGTCAGCCGCTGGTACCGAGGGCGCCTTGGCACCGCCATCGCGGTGGCTTTTTCCGGATTCGCCGCGGGAATGCTGGTGATGGTGCCGTTTGCCCAGTACCTGGTTGAAGCCTATGGCTGGCGCATGGCCTACCGTACCCTAGGCGGGATATTGCTGGGCTTGCTGGCGCTCACCTTGCTTTTGCCATGGAAGACTTTCGCGGCCGGCCGGGCCGATATCGCCGCGACCCGCAAGGAACGGACCGAGCGCGGCGGCGACATCAATTTGTTGCAAGCGTTAAGGATGAGGTCCTTCTGGGCCATGGCCCAGGTGCTGTTTTTTACCGGGATGATGATGTTCACGGTCCTGGTGCAGGTGGTGGCCTATCTCATCGAGACCGGATTTCCGCCTTTGCGGGCGGCTTCGGCCTATGGGATCGCCGGCAGTCTGTCGGTGGTCGGGATCATCGGCGCCGGCTGGATGGGGGACCGGCTGGGTTACCGTACTACCGTTACCACCAGCTTCATTCTGACGGTGAGCGGGATCGTCTGCCTGCTGTTGCTCTCCCTTTACCCGTCTTATGCGCTATTGACGGGGTTCGTGGTTTTGTTCGGTCTTTCCCAAGGAGCGCGGGGGCCGATTATTTCGGCCTTGTCGGCCCGCTTGTTCGCGGGCCGCGGTCAAGCCGCCATCTACGGGGCCGTTACCGCCTGCATGGGAGTGGGGGCCGCCATCGGGTCGTGGGCTTCTGGAGTCTTGCACGATTGGAGCGGAAACTATCAGGCAAGCTTTGTGTTCGCTTGCCTGTGCGCCGGCTTCGGTGTTGCGCCGTTCTGGACGGTGCCGGCGTTGAGCAATGGATCGTCCGCCGGTAGCCACCTTTGAGCCTTGTCGGCATTTTTGCCAGCGTTTATTCAACCTAGAGGAGAACCACTCACCATGAGCATCAAAGGCAAGGCCTACATCGCGGGAGTTTACGAACACCCGATCCGCAGGGCCGATGATAAATCCATACCCCAGCTTCATGCCGAGGTCGCCAAAGGCGTCCTGGCGGATGCCGGGCTTTCCAAGAACGACGTCGACGGCTATTTCTGCGCGAGCGATGCGCCGGGCCTGGGCCCCATCAACATGGTGGATTACCTGGGGCTCAAGGTGCGGCACGTCGATTCCACCGACATCGGCGGCTCGTCCTACGTGATGCACGTCGGGCATGCCGCCGAGGCCATCGCCGCGGGCAAGTGCAACGTGGCGCTCATTACCTTAGCCGGCCGGCCGAAAGCCGATGGCATGGCCACCGGAACGGCTCCCAGGATTTTTGGGCTCACTCCGGACCTGCCCTTCGAATTTCCCTTCGGGCCGGTCACGGTGAATATGTACGGCATGGCGGCGATGCGCCACATGCACCAGTACGGCACCACCAGCGAGCAACTGGCCTGGATCCGGGTGGCCGCGTCCCATCACGCTCAGCACAACCCCCATGCCGTGATGCGCGACGTCGTCACCGTCGAGGAAGTGGTCAATTCCCCCATGATCTCCGACCCGCTGCATCGGTTGGACTGTTGCGTCATCAGCGACGGCGGCGGGGCGATTATCGTGACCCGCCCGGAAATCGCCAAGAGCCTCAAGCGCCCGCTGGTGAAGGTGTTGGGGGCCGGAGAGGCGCCGAAAGGGCAGATGGGAGGCAAACTTGACCTGACCACCACCGCCGCGGCTTGGTCAGGCCCCGCCGCCTTCGAGGAGGCAGGGGTCAAGCCCGCGGATATCCAATACGCTTCCATCTACGACAGCTTCACCATCACCGTGTTGCTGCAGCTTGAAGACCTGGGATTTTGCAAGAAGGGCGAGGGCGGCAAGTTTGTCTCGGATGGCAACTTGATCTCCGGGGTCGGCAAACTACCCTTCAACACCGATGGCGGCGGCTTGTGCAACAACCATCCCTCCAATCGGGGAGGATTGACCAAGGTGGTGGAGGCGGTGCGCCAGTTGCGCAACGAGGCCCACCCCAAGGTTCAGGTAAAAAACTGCGCCCTGGCGCTGGCCCACGGAACCGGCGGTTCCATCGGCACCCGGCACGGCGGCGCCACCCTCATCATGGAAAGGGAGTAATCCAATGAGCGTCAAGGAAAGAAAAATTCCGGCCCCTACGGTTTATCCGGAAACCCAGGTTTATTGGGAAGCCGCCGTCCAGGGCAAGCTGATGATCAAGCGATGCGCCGCCTGCGGCGAGTATCACCACTACCCGCGTTCCATCTGCCCGTTCTGTTTCAGCGACAAGACGGAATGGCGCGAGGCAGCCGGGAAAGGGGAGATTTACACCTACAGCGTGATGCGCCGTCTGGAGATTCCCTACGCCATCGCCTACGTCACCCTGGAAGAAGGGGTGAGCATGATGACCAATATCGTCGATTGCGATCTGGATACGATCCGCATCGGCCAGAAGGTCCGGGTCGTGTTCCGCCCTTCCGATGGCGGGCCTCCGGTGCCGATGTTTGCGCCGATCTGAGGAGGCTTCCCGGGTACGCGACGGCGCATTCCCAAAAAACAGCCCCGGCAGGCCGGGGCTGTTTTGTTACCAACCGCTGCGGTTACGGGGGGCGTCTTGGCATCTCGCTAACCCGGCAGATCCAGCACGTTCTTAGCCAGGATGTTGCGCTGGATTTCGTTGCTGCCGCCATAAATGGTGGCAGGCCGGGCGTTGTAGAACGGGGACAGGATATCCACGGAATCCTTGCGGAACGCCACCTTGCCGCCGAGGGCTCCGGCATCGCCGGCCGCTTCCAGGGTGAGCTCGGTGAGCCGCTGGAAGGTTTCGGTGGCGACGATCTTCAGGATGGACACATCGGGTCCCAGGGTCTCCCCCCGTTTCAGCAGGTCGGCGAATCGGCCGTAGGCGGAAGCCAGGTCGGCGACGTCCAGGCGAAGCTGAGTGTAGCGGTCCATGAAGGCCGGGTCCCGGGTGAGCCCCTGGCTTTGCACGATGGCTTCCAGCCGCTTGAGCCCGGTCTGGGCCAGCTTGGGGCTGCCGATGGAAATGCGCTCGAAGCCCAGCAGCGCCTTGGCCATGGTCCAGCCTTGGTTGGGCTTGCCCACCAGCCATTGGGCGGGGGTGCGGACGTTGTCGAGGAACACCTGGGCGAACACCTCGACCCCCAGCAGGTTGCGGATGGGCCGTATGGTGATGCCGGGAGTTTTCATGTCCACCAGCAGGAAGCTGATGCCTTCTTGCTTCTTGGCCTGCTTGTCGGTGCGCACCAGGATGAACATGTGGGTGGCATCCATGGCGTAGCTGGTCCAGATTTTGGAGCCGTTGATCACGTATTCGTCGCCGTCCAGCACCGCCTCGGTCTTGAGGTTGGCTAAATCGGAGCCGGCGTTGGGCTCGGAGTAGCCCTGGCACCAGATGTACTCGCCCCGCAGCGTGGGGGGCAGGAATCGCTTTTTCTGCTCCTCGGTGGCGAATTTAATGAGCAGCGGCCCCAGCAGGATGATGCCCATGTCGGGGGTGCGGGCCACGCCGTGGCGTTCCTGCTCTTCGATGAAGATGAGCAACTTGCTGGGAGACAGGCCCATGCCGCCCCACTCCTTGGGCCAGCCCGGCGCGGCCCAGCCTTTGTCGACCAATTTCTTGTACCAATCCTTGGTATCGGCCCAGCGCAAGTGGTAGGCCGGGAAGCGCAAGTGCTCCGGGTATTGCTTCTGGAAGAAGCCGCGGACCTCCAGGCGGAAAGCCTCGTCGGCCATTTTGTCCCAATCTCGGGTTTGCATCGTGATGACTCCTGAAATGAGTGCCGTGGATTATGCGGCGGCTTCCGCCGGAGCCAGGGCGGCATAGCGGTGGCGATGCGTCGCGCCGTTGCCCAGCCAAGCCGACAAGACCATGGCGCGTTTCATATAAAGGCCGATGTCGCATTCGTCGGTAAAGCCGATGCCGCCGTGAATCTGAATCGACTCGCGGCCGATGCGCATGCCGGCTTCCGAGCAGCGGTATTTCACCCGGCTCGCCCACAGGCTGAGGCCGGAAGGGTCGGCGGCCAGGTGCAGCAAGGCATCCCGCAGCACCGAGAAGGACAGCTCCTTCTGGATGAACAAATCCACCGCCCGGTGCTGCAGGGCCTGGAAGCTGCCGATGGGTTTGCCGAACTGCACCCGGATGCGCATGTACTCCAGGGTGATCTCCAGGGCGCGGCTCATTACGCCCAGCAGTTCGGCCCCGGCCATGAGGGTGGCTTCGTCCACCGCCCGCTGCAAAGCCGCGCCGGCGGTTTTTCCGGAGGCGGCCAGTTGGGAGTCGGATACTTTCGCGTTCCGCAGCGTGATGCGGCCGCAGCGGGTGCCGTCGGCGCGGGATTCGTATTCCACGGTGAGGCCGGCGGTCCCTTTCTCCACCCAGTACAGCACGGGACCGTTGCCGCTTTGGGCCGAGACCAGATAGCCGTCGGCATCGGCGGGAAAGACGAAGCGCTTGCCGCCGTTCAAGCCGCCGCCCTCGGCCCGGGTGGCGAGGGCCAGGGGATCGATGCCTCCCTCCGATTCCTGCCACGCCAGGGCGGGGAGAATTTCACCGGAGGCGATGCCGGGCAGCAATTTTTTCTTAAGGGCCTCGTTGCCGCCGTGGAGCAGGGCCCTGGCGGCCAGCACCGCGGACGGATTCAAGGGCTCCGGCGACAGGGTCTTGGCGAATTCCTCCAACACCGCCGCCATTTCACTCAGCCCCAGCCCCATGCCGCCGTATTCTTCGGGGATCATGATGCCGGTCCAGCCCAATTCGGCGATGGTTTTCCACACGGCCTTGTCGAATCCCGGCGCGCTGTCCCGCAACTCGCGCACCCGGGCGATACTGGTGTCGCGGGCGGCGAAGGTGGTCACCGCATCCCGCAGCATCCGGTTCTGGTCTTCTTGCTGACTCATGGTCTACCTCTCAAAGTAAAAAATGATTCGGTCAGGAGAATTATTCCCGAATGTCCGCCCGCCCGTTGCTGAGCACCACCACATCCCTTTCCAACACCCTGGATCGGAAGGAGACGACCCCGCCGCTCTTCCACATTTCGGTGCGGATGGTCTCCCCCGGGTAGACCGGGGCGGAAAAGCGGACTTGCAGGCCGGTCAGCCGGCTGGCGTCGTAGCCGCAACAGGTCTTGATGACGGCATGGGCGGCGGTGCCGTAGGTGCAGAGGCCATGCAGGATCGGCATGGGGAAACCGGCGGCCTTGGCCACCTTGGGATCGCCGTGGAGCGGATTATAGTCGCCGCTCAGCCGGTAGATGAGGGCCTGCCGGGGCAGCGTGGCCAGGTCGCAGGTTTTTTCCGGGGTTCCCTCGGGCACCGTGTGCAGCGGCGGAGTGGGGCCGGAAGGGCCGCCGAAGCCGCCGTCGCCGCGGGCAAAGGTGGATGACACGATGGTAGAGAGAGGGTCTCCGTTGGTTTTGTTGTAGAGCTTGCGCTCGATGTACACCACCGCGCCTTTGCCTTCGCCCTTGTCGATGACGCTGGTGATGCGGGTATGGCCCACCACGGTGGCTTCCGGGGGCAGCGGTTTGTGGGCGGTGAGCCACTGCTCGCCATGCACCACTTTCAAGTAGTTGATGCCGGATTCCGGAGCGCGCATCCAGGAGCCTGGGGAGCCCAGCACCACCGCCATGGTGGGCAGGGCTTTGAGGTTTTCCTCGTAGACGTATTGGAGCTGGTTCTCGTCCATCGGGTCGGCGCCGAAGCCCAGCCCGAGGGCATACAGCATAACGTCCCGCTTGCTGTAGGTTTGCTCGACCTCGGGGAATTTCCACGCCATCAGCTTTTCGTAGTTAATCGCCATAATTCTCTCTCCGTGGTGAATGGGTTAATTTCAAATGCAGACCCCTGAAGCGCAACGGACATCCCGGGCGTCGGGCCTCGGGATGTCCGGGGTGGGCGGCCAAGCCGTTGCTCTTAATGGATGGACATGCCACCGTCGGCGCCGATGATTTGCCCGGTGACGTAGCTCGCGCCCGGCGAGGCCAGGAACACGAACACCGGAGCCAACTCGGCGGGCTCCGCCCAGCGGCCCAGGGGCACCCGCGCCAGGTACGTGTCCTTGAAGCGGGGATCGGTGCGGATGGTTTCGGTCATGGGAGTGGCGGCGCCGGGGGCGACGGCATTCACCAAAATGTTGTAGCGGGCCAATTCCTTGGCGGCGGATTTGGTGAAGCCCAACAGGCCGGCCTTGGCGGCGCCGTAGTTGATCTGGCCGATGGTGCCCATGATGCCGGCGGTGGAGACCACGTTGATGATCCAACCTTGGCGGCGGTCGATCATATCCTGCACCACGGCTTGCAGCATGTTGAAGCTGCCGGTCAGATGCACCCCGATAACCTCGTTCCACTGTTGCGGGGTCATCTTATGGAGCATGGCGGTACGGGTGATCCCGGCATTGTTCACCAGGATGTCCACCGGTCCGAACTGAGCCTTGACGTCCGCTACCATCTGGTCCACCTGGGCCCGTTCGGCCACGTTGCACACCGCCGCCATGGCCTGGCCGCCTTGCTTGCGGATATCCGCGGCGACTTGTTCGGCGTTTTCTTTGTTCATGTCCACCACCACCACCTTGGCGCCTTGGGCGCCATAGGCCCTGGCCACGCCCTCGCCGATGCCGCGTCCGGATCCGGTGACGATGGCGACTTTTCCTTCCAATACTTTGCCGTTAAACATACAGGCTCCTCTTTAAGATTGATGATAGTCGGTTATATCGGGCGAGCGCACTGCCAACAAAGCGTCACGGGGCATTTCAGGTTGGCGCTGGATTCCAGGATTGGGGAATAAATTTCGTGCCCCGAGAACCAATCTTCCGCTTGATCGGTTGGACTTTTGCATGAAGCCCCTAGGACTGTCAAGGTCTTGACATCCTGACAAGCTCCGAAGGGTTTCCCGAAGGAATCAATCGTGCGGATGGGCCTTTACTCAGGAAACGGTAACTTGTGCAACATTGAGCACGGATTTCATGCGGGTTTCCAGCGTATTTTGGTCGCCCAAGTTGGCGACTTCTGAGTAATACGGCGGGGCGGCGAACACCCTCAAAGGGAGGGGGTCCCTTGCCCGGGGTGGCCCCGCTCCCGTTTTTCTTGGCACGGAAGGCAGCGCTTGGCCGTCGGATAGGCCAGCAGCCGCTGGAAGCCGATGGGGTCGCCGCAATCAGTGCATACGCCGTAGCTTGCCGCCTTGATGCGGGCGCGGGCGAGTTCGATGTCCCGGTGTTCCCGAATGTGGCGATCCAGGAAAGAGGCGCCCAAATCCACCAGCAGGTCCGCCATGGCCTCTTCCGCGCTGTCCCGTACCTGTCCCGCCAGGTCGATGAAGTGCTCCTCGGCGGAGCGTTCCAGGCTCTCCTGAATTTCCCGCCGCACCTCCCGGAAGCGCCGGTCCAGGATTGCCGCGAGGCGTTCGAGTTGCTCAGGCGTCAGAGAAGGTCTCAAAGGGGCTCCTTAACGAACGGTTTTGATTAATTGTCCCAGGTCGCGGATCACTTCGGCGGCATTACCGCCGGGGTCCGCGCCGCGATAGACCCTGACGATTCGGCCTTGGGGGTCGATCAGGAAAGTATTGCGCTTCGCCAAGCGGGTCAGGCCCAAGTCCAGCAGCGATCCATAGCGCTCGGCCACCCGGCCCCGAGAATCCGCCAGCAGCGGAAAAGGCAAAGCATACTTGCTGGCGAACTTTTCGTGGGAGGCGGCATCGTCGGTGCTGATGCCCAGCACCTGGACGCCCAGCGCGCTCAGGTCGCGGAATTGGTCCCGAAAGCCGCATGCCTGCCGGGTGCAGCCGGGGGTGTCGTCCTTCGGATAGAAATAGAGCGCCACCCACCGGCCCCGGAATTGGGTGAGTTTCGTCAGGGCCCCGCTCTGATCCGGCAGTTGGAAATCCGGCGCATCCTCTCCCGGCGCGGGCAAGGCCGCGCCCTGTGCCCGCACCCTCCACACCCACACCGCCAGGCCGATGAGCGCGAGCCATAAAATCCATTTCATAGATATGCGCCGGCCTATCAGGCCGGCGTCTTCCCCAACATAAACGCCTCGAACTGTTCGGCCGACAGCAGTCGGCTGAACAGGTAGCCCTGGTAGGCGTCACAGCCATGGCGGGCGAGGAAGTCCCGCTGAGCCTCGGTCTCCACCCCCTCGGCAATCACCGCCAGGCCCAGGCTCTGCCCCAGGGCCAGGATGGCGCGGACGATGGTTGCATCGTTGGGGTCGGTGAGCACATCCCTGACGAAGGACTGGTCGATTTTCAGTTGATCCAGGGGCAGGCGCTTCAGGTAAGAGAGCGAGGAATAGCCGGTCCCGAAGTCGTCCAGCGAGAAGCCCACGCCCTGAGCTTTCAGCGCGGTCATTTTGGCGATGGTGTCTTCCACATCGGCCACCAGCATGGTCTCGGTGAGCTCCAGCTTGAGTTTCCGCGGATTGGCGCCGGTGTGGTCGAGCGCCGCCAACACCTGTTCGACGAAGTCCGGATGGCCGAACTGGCGGACGCTGACATTCACCGCCAGGCTGAGTCCGGCCGTTTCCGGCCGCGCCGCCCAGGCCACCAGTCGGGCGCAGGCGGTTTCCAGCACCCAGCCGCCCAAAGGCAGGATCAGCCCCGTTTCCTCGGCCAGCGGAATGAACTCCGCCGGGGAAATCAGGCCCCGCTGGGGATGCTGCCAGCGCACCAGGGCCTCCGCGCCCGTCGGGTGGCCCTCACCGTCCACCTGGGGCTGGTAGTAGAGCAGAAACTGATTCCGCGGCAAGCCTTGGCGCAAATCCGCCTCCAGGGTGGCGCGGGCGGCGACTGCGGCCTGCATGTCGGGATCGAAGAAGCGCAGGGCGTTGCGGCCCGCCGCCTTGGCCTGGTACATGGAGATATCCGCCTGTTTCAAAAGTTCATCCACGGTGTCCTGATGAGCGTTGAACAGGGTGATGCCGATACTCAGGGTGCTGTGGTATTCGTAACCGGCGAGCAGGTAGGTGTGGTTGAGGGTGGCGAGGATTTTTTCGCCGATGGTCTTGGCCTGAGCCGCGGCTTCCTGGGAGCTTTCGCTCAGGCCTTCCAGCACGACCACGAACTCGTCTCCCCCCTGGCGGGCCACGGTATCGCCTTCGCGCACACAGCTGGTGAGCCGCTGGGCGATCTGCTGCAGCAGCAGGTCGCCTTTGTCATGGCCGAGGGTGTCGTTGAGGGTCTTGAAGTGGTCCAGGTCGATGAATAGCAGCGCCCCTAGATGCTGGCTGCGAGCGCTGGCAGCCAGGGCCTGTTGCAGCCGGTCCAGCAGCAGCCGGCGATTGGGCAACCGGGTCAGCGGGTCGTAGAACGCCAGATACTCGATCTCGCTCTCCGCCGCCTTGCGCTGGGTGATATCGGCCAGTGTGCCGACGTAGTGGGTGACGCCTCCGGCGTCTCCTTTCACCGCCGTGATGGTGAGCCATTCGGGATACACCTCGCCGTTCTTGCGCCGGTTCCAGATTTCTCCCTGCCATCTCCCGGTGCGCTGGATGCGCTCCCACATCGCGGCATAAAAGGCCGCGCCATGGCGCCCCGACTTGAGCAGCCGCACGTTCTGGCCCACGGCCTCCTCGGCCGTGTAGCCGGTGATGTCGGTGAAGGCCCGGTTGACCCGCAGGATCGCGTTCTCGGTATCGGTGATGACCACGCCTTCCTGTGCCTCGAAGGTGGTTGCGGCGATGCGCAGGTCCTGTTCGGCCAGCTTGCGCTCGGTGATGTCCTGGATGGTGCCTACACACCGTCGCATTCCGTTCGCATCGAACACCGGTTCTGCCAGGCCGCGCACCCAGCGGACCGCTGCACCGACCACGATGCGGCATTCCATGTCATAACCCGTACCTTTGAGCGCCGCCTGCCAGGCATGATCGACCGCATCCCGGTCATCCGGATGAACCTGCCGCAGGAAGTTTTCGTAATCGAGCGGCACGCCTTCGGGCAGGCCAAGGATGCGGTAGGTTTCCGCGGACGATGTCCAGTGCTGTTCGTTCCCGATGACGTCGAGTACCCAACTGCCGACCCGTGCGATGGACTGGGCGCGGTTGAGGTCGGCCTCCCGCGCCGCCAATTCGGTGGTGCGCCGGGCAACCAGCGCTTCGAGCCCCTTTTTGTTAGCCCTCAACTCGGCCAGCAGTTTCGCCAGGCCGCCCAGTGCCAGGCTGCAGAGCAGGCCCAGCACGGCCTTGAGCGAAAATCCGAGTGGATCACCCCAGCCCTTGGCGGGGGCGGCGCTCAGGGTCCAGGTTGCGTTGGCCACATCCAGGGTTCGTTCCACGGGTTCGATCAGGGTAACGGACGAGGATGCGGCGATGACCTGTTTTTGTCCGGTGTCCGGGTGGATGCGCCAGAGTTCGTAGGCAAAACCTCGCTCCGCCAACTGGGGCAAGCGGGCGGGCTCCAACGCCTCGGGAAAGCGGATCACGACGCTGGCGAATCCCCAGAAGGATGGGTTGCCGTTGGGCTGGTCAAGAAATACCGGCAGCCGTCCAACCGCACCCAGCCCGCCTTGAATCAGATTGAATGGTCCGGCGAGGGTGAGCTTGCCGGTATCCCGGGCGAGAAAGGCTTCCTGGGTGCGGGCCCGGTCCTGCAACAGATCGTGGCCGATGGCCTGTTCGTTGCCGGCCAGCGGCACGACGTGTTGGACTACCCCCCCGGGCGCCAGTTGCAGCGAAGCTACACCCGGGTAGAACGGCAGCATCTGGCCGGCGACAATGTCGAAATTGCCGACGGCGCCGTTGCGATAGCGGACCAGGGCAGCCAGGGCATAGGCGGCGGACAAGGCCCGTTCGATGGTGCTCTGGAGCGCGTACGCATGGTCGCCGGCCAGGGCGGCGACGCGGGCGCGTTGTTCCAGGAGCCGACGCTGCTCCGCGTCCCAGATCAGCCTGGACGCCACGGCGGCGGCGAGCAGAAAGACAATGACGGCGTAGAGCAGGGCGATGCCGCCGGGGGTGAGTCGGCTGGGCGCGGGAGGCGTGCGGGGCGGCGGCGGCAGATTCATTAATGGCGTTGTCAGGCCGCATACCGGAGTACCGCGATGAAGTGACACGTGGTCCCCGTGACAACGAATAGGTGCCACACAAAGTGAAAGTACCTGATTCGTTCCGCCGCAAAGAACGCCACGCCCACCGTGTAGGCGATACCGCCCGCCAGTAGCCAGAAAAGCCCCCACTTTGGCACGAGCGTCCACGTCGGCTCGGCCGCGATAAGAATCAGCCAGCCCATCCCAAGATACACCCACGTTGAGACCGTCGTGTACCGAACACCGCCGATGGCCTTCAGCGCGATACCGGCGACGGCTAGGCCCCACACCAGCCCGAACAACGTCCAGCCCCAGGCGCCGCGGAGCACGCCGAGGGTAAACGGCGTGTATGTCCCGGCGATCAAAAGGTAGATTGCCGCGTGATCGAGAACCTGGAATATTCGCTTGGCCCGACTCCCCGGCAGCGCGTGAAAGAGCATGGATGCGAGGTACAGTAGCACCACGGTGGTCGCGAACACGCTCGCCCCTACGATTCCCGCTACGTCACCACGCTGGAGCGCGGCGATGACGAGAACCGGGAAGGCAACCAACGCCGCCAGCAAGCCGACGCCGTGGCTAACGCTGTTCGCAATCTCCTCGCCGAGAGACTGCGGCCGCTCTTGCAATCCCAAAGCTTCGACCATCGTTGTTGTGTCTCCTACATGGCCTAACGTGGCCAAGCTAAGGGGAAGCGTCCAGGTTGACCGCTCAGCTTGTTACGCCCGCGGGCCGCGTTTGCGTGGCGCTAACCATCTGCTGATCTCGACGGCATCAAAATGCTCAGGGTCAAAGGAGCCGCCAATCCATTCCAGCATTTCCTCATGCTCGGGATGTGCGGGATCGCGAACTGCCCGCAAGAATTCCTCGTACCCCCAAATACCCCCGCAGTCCTCTGGTGGGCAAGCACGCTTACCGGCAACACAACTTGGAACAACGACGTCCCCGCTATGCGGGAAAGCTCTTTCAAGCACAATCTTGTGTGTCCATCCATCCCCGAAATCGTACTCGTACCGCATCGCGTCCTTCTCCCGAATCAGGACATCGGCTAAGCGGACCCGCGCCTCGTTCTTCGTGGTGACGCCCAGGTCCAGATCGGGAACTCCATAGACTTCGCCTCGCGCCTCAAACTGATGGAGATGCGAGTCCGTCCATCCAATGGCGGTTTGAAGAATTTCATGAAAATCCTTCAGGGAGATCGTGCTTGATACCAGCAGTCGCCGCCAGATTGGCGGCTTGATTCCTTCAAGCGTGACCTTGATCTGGTACACGTGCGCTTCGGTTGCTTTTGGCATGGCTTGTCCGTTTATGTCTTGGTTGAGGGGCAACGTCGAAGCTGAACGGCGGCCCGCTTGGGGGGGCCGCTTTGAACGACTCGTTAGACGCTGTACCTCCTGGGCGAAGACCAACATGCTTGCCAAGGCGTTGTTAACTGCCTCGGATGTGGAAAACGCCTTCTATATCTCGGGTTGCAGCACAACCACGTTGCCGCCTTTGGTAAAGCGCTTCAAATACACATCGACGCCGAGTTGCTCTCGCTAGCCCGCGCCCGCGCCTTCCATACCCATACGGCCAGCCCAATGGGCGCCAGCCATAAGATCCATTTCATCGAGCGGCACCTTTCCACATGGCTCCGGCCTCGTCAAGCCCGCGGTATCGGATACTCAGGCCACGGCAAGGAATGTGGCTTTGCGGTATTTTCTGAAAAGTATTTTTATATCAGTTTGTTAAATAGAGTTTTTAGGACGAGCCACAATATTTTTATTGCAATGCAACAATTCTCGCTGGGCGGAGTCTATACTCGTGTAGTTAGTTAATGGGATTTGACTTTTTATTCATTTACATTAATGGGGAGTTTCAGATGACACACGTTGCTAAAGGTCCAGAGAGCCGGCCGAATACCGGCCATTTTTTCGACGGGGTCGGCATCGGCAAAGCGGACCGCGATGCTGCCGAGGCGTATATGCAAAAGGCAGAGTTTCTTGCCGACCTCGCCTGCCAAACGATATCCGGTTTTCGGTCGCTGATCGCCGATCTCCAGCATGGCTACGCAATGCTGGCACGGCGCACCAGGAAAACTTTCTGGAAACTCGTGCATCACTGAGACGGGGCCTCCCCATCCGGCGTGGGTTGCTGAACAACGGGTTTTCGGTAATGCCGAAAATCCTCAACTGCCTGGATGTTCGGGATAGAGGTGGCAGTGGGCGTAATGCCCATCGTCGAAGAGGCGGGCCTTCGGGTAGTGGCTGCGGCACTCGGGCAGGGCTTCGGGGCAGCGGGGATGGAAGTGGCAGCCGGGTGGGGGCGCGGCGGGGGAGGGCATTTCTCCTTTGAGCCAAATGACTTCGCGGCCGGTCCGGGGGTGCAGCGTGGGGACCGCCGAGAGCAGCGCCCGGGTGTAAGGATGGCGGGGGCGGCCCAGCACGGCTTCCACGCTGCCTTGTTCCACGATGCGTCCGAGGTACATCACCGCCACCCGATGGGCCAGGAATTCCACCACCGCCAGGTTGTGGGTGATGAACAGGTAGGCGAGACCATGATCGGCCTGGAGCCGGCGTAGCAGGTTGAGGATTTGGGCTTGCACCGATACGTCCAGGGCGCTGGTGGGCTCGTCGCAGACGATGAGCCGGGGGGAGACCGCCAGCGCCCGGGCGATGGCGATGCGCTGGCGCTGGCCGCCGGAGAATTCGTGGGGGTAGCGCCGGACCATGTCCGGGGACAGTCCCACTTCTTCTAGCAGCGCGGCTATCCGGCGGCTCGGCTCGGCCGCCACGCCCAAGGCGGTCATGCCTTCCTCGATGATGTCCGCCACCCGCATGCGGGGGTTGAGGGAGCTGTAAGGGTCCTGGAAGACGATTTGCAGGTGCCGGCGCCGCTGCCGCAGCGCTCGGGAGGACAGGACGCTTAAATCCTCGCCGGCGAATTCCACCCGGCCCGAGGTGGGCGGGATGAGCCGCAGCAGCGCCTTGCCCACCGTGGTCTTGCCGCAGCCCGATTCCCCCACCAGGGCCAGGGTGCGCCCGGCGGTAATCTCCAGCGACACCCCATCCACCGCTTTGACGTGGCCCGCGGTCTGGCGCAGCAGCCCCTTGCGGATCGGAAAGTGGACCTTGAGGTCGGCGACTCGCAGCAAGGGAGCGGCCGCCGCGCCGCTTTCCGGCGCCGCGGGCGGCGATGCGGCGGCCGGCCGCCCATCGGCCGCCAGGAAGGCGCGGGCGATGGTCTCGGCATACAGCAGACAGCGTACCCGGTGTCCTGGCGCCACTTCCGCCCACGAAGGAATCTCCCGGTGGCAGCGGGGCAGCACCTGCCCGCAGCGGTCGGCAAAGCGGCAGCCGGCGAAGGCGGCGGCAAGGTCCGGAACCGTGCCGGGGATCACCGCCAGGGGCTGTCCCCGCTTGGCCTGGCCGGGCAGGGCGGCGAACAGTTGCCGGGAATAGGGGTGGGCCGGGCCCTGGAAGAAAGCTTCCCGGGACGCGGTTTCCACCAATTCTCCGGCATACATTACCGCCACCCGTTGGGCATATTCGGCGGCCACCGCCAGATCGTGGGTGATGAGCAGGATGCCCATGCCGGTGCGCCGCTTGAGGTCGTCCAACAGCCTGAGCACCTGGGCTTGGATAGTGACGTCGAGGGCGGTGGTGGGCTCGTCGGCGATCAGCAGTTCCGGCTCCGCCGCCAGGGCCATGGCGATCAGGGTCCGCTGCTTCATGCCGCCGGACAGTTGGAACGGGTATTGGCCGAGGTGCCGGCCGGGGTCGGGGATGCCGACCGCCTCCAGCCCGGCGATGGCTTGTTGCCGGATCGCCTCGCCTTGCAACCCCCGGTGCCGGGCCAGGGTCTCTGCGAGCTGGCTGCCCACCGTCATCACCGGGTTCAAGGCGGTGGCCGGCTCCTGGAAAATCATCGCCATGCGTCGGCCCCGCGCATCCCGCATGCGGGCCTCGGGCAGCGCCAGCAGTTCGGTTTCGCCCAGCCGCACCGAGCCGGCGATGATGCGCCCGGTTTCCGGTAGCAGCCGCATCAGCGCCAAGGCGGTCATGGATTTGCCGCAGCCGGATTCTCCCAGCAGGGCGAAGGTTTCTTGCCGGCCCAGTTCCAGGGAAACGCGGTCCACCGGGCGCAGCGTCCGGTCGCCCGCCGCCAGTTCGACGGTGAGATCCTGCACTTGCAGCAGGGCCTGGCTCATGCCGGCTGGCCCTGGGGCCGGGGGACGCGCCGCGGCCGCACCGCGATGCGGGGATCGAAGGCATCCCGCACCGCGTCGGCGAACAGGTTGGCGCACAGCACCAGCACGAACATGAAGACGAAAGCCGCCGCCAGGGACCACCACACCATCGGTTCCCGGGCCATCTCCAGGCGGGCCGCGTTGATCATGGTGCCGAAACTGATCATCGAAGGGTCCACCCCCACCCCCACGTAGGACAGCACCGCCTCGGCCAGCACCAGTCCGCTAAAATCCATCACCACCGCGATGAGCACGATGTGCATGACGTTGGGCAGAATGTGGCGGGTGACGATGCGCCAATGGGAGACTCCGAAGGCCCGCGCCGCTTGCACGTATTCCAGCTCCCGCAGCTTCAACGCCTCGCCCCGCAGCAGCCGGCACAGGCTGGTCCAACTGGTGAGGCCCAGGATCAGACACAGGAACAACAGCCGCAGGTCGGCCCGGGACGAGACGGTCTCGAACAGCTCCGGATGGGTATCCATGTAGACCTGCGTCATCAGCACCGCCGCGGCGATGAGCAGCACCGCGGGGATGGAGTTGAGAGTGGTGTAGAGGTACTGGATCACGTCGTCGATCCACCCGCCGAAATAACCCGCCCCGATCCCCAGCAGCAAGGCGAAGGGCAGCGTCACCAGGGTAGTGAGGGTGCCGATCACCAGTCCGGTGCGGATGCTCTTCAACACGAGGTAGAGCACATCCTGGCCGACCTTGTCGGTGCCCAGCACGTGATACTCGCCGGCCAGGGCGATTACCGGCCCCGCCACCAGCAGCAGTGCGGCGGCGGTGAGCAGCAAGGCGTTCCACGGCGTTTCGGTCCGGCCGCTCCAGAGCGCCCGCCGCGCCTGGGCCGCCGTTGCCCGCTGTTGCCGGGCCACTCGTCCCGCCACCGCCGATTCCAGCATGAGCC
Organism: Betaproteobacteria bacterium; assembly: GCA_023259135.1. GTDB lineage: Bacteria > Pseudomonadota > Gammaproteobacteria > Burkholderiales > JAHFQX01 > JAHFQX01. The sequence goes on from JAHFQX010000012.1 coordinate 48,586, forward strand.
ACAACGCCGCCGCCATGGCCGCGCCCCTGAGCATTCGCAGGGCGATATCGGCCATCCGGCCTCGGTCGGGGTTTTCGAGATGGGCGCCGCCGAACCGCAGCCGAGGGAATTCCCGGATCTGCCGGCCGTCGGCCAGCTCCACCGTTTCCTTGGCGAACAGCCGGGCCTCCAGCGGGGCCGAATAGGATTTTTCCGTCCGAGTGCGCAACGGGGTCAGCGCCACGTCCAGCAGGCTCAGCACTTCCACCGAATAAGCGACCGGGCCGTTGCCGTTTTTTGCGGGGACGGCCGGGCGGAAATGCACCGAGTCCAACAGCCCCACCAGCACGAAACACCCCAGCAGCAGGGCCGCGGCCATGCCGGCGGGGCTTTGCGCCACCCGGCGCCACGGCGCTCGCAGGTGTTCGCGGTGGCGGATCTTCCAGGCGAAGAGCGCCGTTGCCGCCAGTAGCAGGAAAATCAGCGCGTCGGTCCACAATAGGGTGAGTCGGAAAGCCATCATTCCAGCCGGATGCGGGGATCCACCAGGGTGTAGGACAAGTCGGTGAGCAGCAGCCCGGCGATGTAGAGCAGCGAGCCCAAAAACACCATGGCCCGCACCACCGAGAAATCCTGGGAGTTGATGGCGTCGATGGTGTAGCTCCCCAGGCCGGGGACGCCGAAGAACGATTCGGTGATGAGGCTGCCCAGGAACAGCAGGGGGATGACCGCCACCGCGCCGGTCAGGATGGGGATGAGGGCGTTGCGCAGCACGTGGACGAACAGCACCCGCGGTTCCGAAAGCCCCTTGGCCCGGGCGGTGCGGACATAGTCCTTGCCCAATTCCTCCAGGAAGATGGTGCGGTACCAACGGGTACTGGATCCGATTCCCGAGATCACGCCCACCAGTACCGGCAGGATCAGGAACTTGGCTGCGTCCAGCCCGCCGGCGTAGCCCGAGATGGGCGCCAGATGCCATAACTTGCTCGCCAGATACTGGCCGCCGATGATGTAGAACAAGCCCGACACCGACATCATGGCGACACAGGCCACGACTCCGGCGAAATCCAAGTAGGTGGCGCGGAACAAGGCCAGCAGCAGCGCGAAAGAGATATAAACCGCCAGTCCCACCAGGAACACCGGCAGGGCGATGGCCAGGCTGGGCAGCATGCGGCTGCGAATCTCCCGGCCGATGTCCCGGCCATCGTCGGCGGGGCCGAAATCGAAGACGAACATCCGCGCCGATTTCTGGAAGAAGATGGTGTTGCCGAGCCGCGCCGCCCCGGCCGCCTCCGGGTTGAAGAACAGCGGCTTGTCGTAGCCCCGTTCCGCTTTCCACTTGTCGATGGCTTCCGGCGTCACCCGCTTCACCCCCAACTGCATGCGAGCCATGTCGTCCGGGGTATTGACCACGAAGAACAGCGCGAAGGTGATGAGATTCACCCCGATCAGGATGGGGATGGCGTAGAACAGGCGGCGGATCAGGTAGGCCAGCATAAGGCCGCACTATACCAAAGCCTGGGCCGCCCTCAAGAAGCGACGAAGACATGCCGAGTTTTATCCGCTTGCCATCCCAAGGAATGGCGGGGTATATTGGCGTCGCCATATCCGTCCCAGTGGGAGAGTGCGCCATCAACGGCGCCGCCGAAGGCGCAACCGCCCGGAATCGCTCAGGTATCAGGTACCGCTGGGAGGGGGCAACTCTGGAGAGCGCGGGATGAGTTTCCCGCCACCGAAGGGGCACGCGGGATTCCCGTAATCTCTCAGGTATCGAGGACAGAGGGGCGAAGCCGATTTTCGGCCTCGCCTTTTTTTCTGCCCGGAATTTGCGATCATGCTGAAACAAACGCCTTTAAATGCCCTGCATCGTGCCCTCGGCGCGAAAATGACCGATTTCGGCGGCTGGGAGATGCCGCTCCATTACGGTTCCCAGATCGAGGAACACCATCGGGTGCGCCGGGACGCGGGGATGTTCGATGTTTCCCACATGCTGGCGATCGACGTGCAGGGCGCGGATGCCCAACGGTTTTTGAGCTATCTGCTCGCCAACAATGTGGCGAAACTTGCCGTTCCAGGCAAGGCGCTTTATTCCTGCATGCTGAATCCCGCCGGTGGCGTGCTGGACGATCTCATCGCGTATTTTTTCGGCCCGGAACGGTACCGCCTGGTGGTCAATGCCGGAACGGCCGATAAGGACCTGGGTTGGATGACGGAACTTCGGGGCCGGCAGCGCTTCAAGGCGGAGCTGCTGCCGCGCCGGGACTTGGCGATGCTGGCGGTGCAGGGTCCCCAGGCCCGCTCCAGGTTATGGGCGGCTCTCCCGGGCGCGGAGCCGGTCAGCGCGGCCCTGGAGCCTTTCCATGTGGCATTCCATGGGGAGATCATGATTGCCCGCACCGGCTATACCGGGGAGGATGGTTTCGAGGTGTTGCTGCCGGCCCAAGCCGGAGTCGATTTATGGCGCGCCTTGTTGGATGCCGGGGTGGCGCCCTGCGGGCTGGGCGCCCGGGATACGCTGCGGCTGGAGGCGGGGATGAACCTCTATGGCCAAGACATGGATGAATCGGTCACGCCCTTGGAGTCGGGTTTGGGCTGGACGGTGGATCTCGCCGGCCCGCGGGATTTCTGCGGCAAGGCGGCGCTGTTGGAAAGCCGGCCCGAGCGCCGCATGGTGGGATTGCTGCTGATGGATCGGGGTGTGTTGCGGCCTCATCAAAGGGTTCGCAGTTCCGCTGGGGAGGGGGAGATCAGCAGCGGAACTTTCTCTCCGACCTTGAGCCGGTCCATTGCCTTGGCTCGGGTGCCAAGAGCCGTGGCCGACGGGGAAACAGTGATGGTGGAGGTGCGGGACAAGCAATTGGCGGCGAAAGTGGTGCGGCCGCCTTTCGTCCGCAACGGCAGGATTCTCGTTTGAATTATCCAGGAGCGTCGATATGAGTATTCCCAGCGATCTGAAATACACCGCCACCCATGAATGGGTGCGGCGCGAGACTGATGGCACGATGACGGTGGGCATTACTCACCACGCCCAGGAGCAATTGGGGGACATCGTGTTCGTGGAAACCCCGGCGGTGGGGAAAGCTTTCAAGCGGGATCAGGAATGCGGGGTGGTGGAGTCGGTGAAAGCCGCATCGGATATCTACGCTCCGGTCGGCGGGGAGGTGACGGCCGCCAATGCCGTTCTGCGGGACACTCCGGAAGCGATCAACCAGGATCCCTACGGGGCATGGATGTTCAAGCTCCGACCGGCGGACCCGGCCGAATGGGACGGGCTGCTGGATGCCGCTGCCTACGCCAAGGTAGCGGAAAGCGAAGCTCATTGACCCTCGGTTTTATCGACGCGGATTCAGATCATGCCTTTCATTCCCCATACCCCCGAGGATCTCCGCGCCATGCTGGAGCGCATCGGTATTCCGGCCCTGGATGGACTGTTCGATGAAATACCGGCGGGGTTGCGCTTGCATAAGCCGCCCGCCGTGCCGCCGGCGCTGGGCGAAGCGGAGGTCGCCCGTTTGATGGCGCGCCGGGCCGTGCCGGAGCGGCGCACGCTGAATTTTATCGGCGCCGGCGCCTACGAGCACCACATCCCGGCGGCGGTCTGGCAGCTCGCCACTCGCGGGGAGTTTTACTCCGCCTATACGCCCTATCAAGCCGAGGCCAGCCAGGGCACGTTGCAAGTGCTCTACGAGTTCCAGACCATGATGGCCTCCCTTGCGGGGCTGGATGTGTCCAATGCCGGCCTCTACGACGGCGCTTCGGCCCTTGGGGAGGCTTTGCTGATGGCGGTCCGCGCCCACAGGGGAGCGCGGCGGGTGCTGATGCCGGCCACGGTGCATCCGGCTTACCGCCGTGTGGTCCGCGCCTTGGTCAAGCATCAGGGTATCGAAGTCATTGAAGTTCCCTATTGCACCGATTGCGGCCATACGCTTGCCGAGGCCCTGGAGCCTTACTCCAAGCAGGAGGTGGCCGCCCTGGTGATTCCCCAGCCGAATTTCTTCGGCGTATTGGAGCCGGTGGATGATCTGGTGAATTGGATCCATGCCCGGGGCGGACTGGCGGTGGGATTGGTGAATCCGGTGTTGTTGGGGCTGCTCAAGCCCCCAGGGGGGTGGGGCGAGAGCGGCGCCGACATCGCCGTGGGAGAAGGTCAGCCCTTGGGTATTCCGCTTTCCGGCGGCGGTCCGTATTTCGGGTTCATGACCTGCAAGGCGGCGCTGGTCCGCCAAATGCCGGGGCGTATCGTGGGCGCTACGCTGGATAAGGACGGGCGGCCGGGCTATACCCTAACCTTGCAGGCCCGGGAACAGCACATCCGGCGCTCCAAGGCGACCTCCAACATTTGCACGAATCAGGGCTTGATGGTGACGGCGGCCACCATTCATATGGCGTTGCTGGGTTCCGTGGGGCTGCGGCGGGTGGCCGCGGCGAGTTGCGCCCGGACTCAGGCTCTTGCCGAAAAGCTGACCGCCATTCCGGGGGTGTCGCGGCTGTTCGCGGGGCCTCATGCCCATGAGGCGGTGATTTGTCTTCCCGCCTCGTCGTCCGATGTGTTGCGGAGTTTGCTGCAGCGGGGAATCCTGGGCGGATTGGATTTGCGGGTCGATTATCCGGAGTTGGGCCACGCCCTGCTGGTGTGTGCCACGGAAACCAAGCTGACGGAGGATCTGGACTGCTATGCCGAGCAGTTGCAAGCCGCGCTGCAAGACTCAAGGGTGTCGCCATGCTGATTTTCGAATTGTCCCGTCCCGGCCGGGGCAGCTTTCATCAGGCGCCGGCCCCGGTTCCCGAGCCCCAGCTTCCTCCGGCCCTGCTGCGCGCCTTGCCGCCGTTACTACCCGAGGTTTCGGAATTGGATGCGGTCAGGCATTACACGCGGCTGTCCCAGAAGAATTTTTCCATTGACACCCAGTTTTATCCTCTGGGGTCATGCACCATGAAATACAACCCGCGGGCCTGCAACCAACTGGCTATGCTGCCGGGGTTTTTGGCGGCCCATCCGGCCGCTCCCGAGGCGGCGATTCAGGGTCTGCTGGCCTGTCTTTACGATTTGCAGGAAATTCTCAAGGAAGTCACCGGCATGGCCGCGGTGAGTTTGACTCCCATGGCTGGAGCTCAAGGGGAATTCGCCGGGGTGGCCATGATCCGGGCCTATCACGACTCCCGCGGCGATGCCGAGCGCACCGAGATCATCGTTCCCGATGCGGCCCATGGCACCAACCCCGCCACCGCCGCCATGTGCGGCTATGCGACCCGGGAGGTTTCCACCGACCGGGAAGGGAATGTTGACCTGGCCGCATTGCGTTCGGCGGTCGGGCCCAAGACCGCCGGATTGATGCTGACCAATCCTTCTACCTTGGGGGTGTTCGAACCCTCCATCGAGGCGATCCGGGATATCGTGCATGGCGCCGGCGGGTTGCTGTATTACGATGGCGCGAACCTCAATGCCATCCTGGGCAAAGTGCGGCCTGGGGACATGGGCTTCGACGTCATCCATGTCAATCTCCACAAGACCTTCTCCACTCCCCACGGCGGGGGCGGGCCGGGGGCCGGCCCGGTGGGGGTGTCGGCGCGGCTCGCGGAATTTCTGCCGGTGCCCGTGGTCGCCAAGGAAGAGGGAGGCTATCGCTGGTTGACCGAGCTGGAGCGGCCCCGTTCCATCGGCCGCCTTTCCGCCCATGGCGGCAATGTGGGCGTACTGCTGCGGGCTTACGTCTATGCCCGGATGCTGGGCAGGGAAGGCATGGCCCGGGTGGCCGATTATGCGACGCTCAATGCCAATTATCTAATGGCCGAGTTGGCCCGGGCCGGGTTCGAGCTTGCCTTTCCCCGCCGGCGGGCCAGCCACGAGTTTATCGTCAGCTTGAAGAACTTGAAGGAGACGACCGGGATCGGCGCCATGGATGTGGCGAAGCGCCTGCTGGACAAAGGTTTCCATGCTCCCACCACGTATTTCCCGATGCTGGTTTCCGAATGTTTGCTGATCGAACCCACCGAGACCGAATCCAAGGAAACCCTGGATGCCTTCGTGGCGGCGATGCGGGAGATTCTGGAAGAGGCCCATACTCGACCGGAACTGGTGAAGAATGCTCCCCATACGCTGCCGGTGCGGCGGCTGGATGACGTCAAGGCGGCTCGGGACCTGAATCTCACGTGGAAGCCCAACCCCGGATGATCGAGAGCCCCCATAAAGGCCAAACCGGCCTTAGGCGGGTGCTTAATGCTTTTTGCTATTCCCTGGAGGGTCTCAAGGCGGCTTTTCGCCACGAGGATGCCTTTCGTCAGGAAGTGTTGTTGGCCTGCGTGTTGCTTCCCATGGCGCTGGGGCTTCCCGTGGGAGGAGTCGGCAAGGCGTTGATGGCGGGCAGCGTAGTGCTGGTACTGGTGGTGGAATTGCTCAATTCGGCGGTGGAGGCGGCGGTGGACCGGATTTCCCTGGAGAACCACCGGCTGGCCAAACGGGCTAAGGATATCGGCAGCGCCGCGGTGTTTTTGACCTTGCTGAATGTCCCGTTGACCTGGTCGCTGGTGCTCTGGGGATAGAGCCTTGCCGGCGAGCGCTGTGGATGAAACCGCGGACGGGTCGTGAAGTAGCCCTCAGTCGTTGTCTTTGACCGCCGCTTTCTTGTGGGGCTGTTCCAGCCCCAATTCCTGAATTTTCCGGGTCAGGGTATTGCGGCCCAACCCCAGCAGTTGAGCGGCCTCTATGCGCCGGCCTCCGGTATGGGCTAGGGCCCGGGTGATCAACGCTTGCTCGAATTGGCGGGTCAGGCCGTTCATGATGCCTGGCTCGCCCGCCTTGAGAAGAAAATCGATTTGCCGCTCCAAGAAGGCGACCCAGTTTTCCGGCGGGGAAGCCTGAGCATCGGCGCGGATTTCCGGGGGCAAGTCGGCCATATCCACGTTGAGCCCCGGGGCCATGACCGTGAGCCAATGGCAGAGGTTCTCCAGTTGCCGGACATTGCCCGGAAACTCCAGGGTTGTGAGAAACTTGACCACCGGGTCCGACAGGCGCTTGGGTTCCACGCCCAATTCCTGCGCGCTTTTCAGGAGGAAATGACGCGCCAGCAGCGGAATGTCCTCTCGCCGCTGGCGCAAGGGGGGGAGCCGCAGTTGGATCACGTTGAGGCGGTGGAACAGGTCTTCGCGAAATAGCCCTTGCTTGACGCGCTGATCCAAGTCCTGGTGAGTGGCGGCGATCACTCGCACGTTGGCCTTGATGGGCTGGTGGCCCCCGACCCGGTAGAAGTGTCCGTCGGAGAGCACGCGCAGCAGCCGGGTTTGCAATTCTCCGGGCATGTCCCCGATCTCGTCCAGGAACAGCGTCCCGCCCTCGGCTTGTTCGAAACGGCCGCGCCGCATGGCCTGGGCGCCGGTGAAAGCGCCCCGCTCGTGGCCGAACAATTCCGATTCCAATAAATCCCGGGGAATGGCCGCGGTATTGATGGCAATGAACGGCTTGCTGGCCCGTGGGCTGTGCCGGTGCAGTGCCCGGGCCACCAGCTCCTTCCCGGTGCCGGATTCCCCGGTGATCAGCACCGTGGCATGGGATTGGGACAGGCGACCGATGGCCCGAAATACCTCTTGCATGGCGGGAGCCTGTCCCAGGATTTCCGGCGCCGCCAAGGTTTCATGGGGGGTTTCGGTGTCCCGCAGGCTTTCTTCCAAGGCGCGCCGCACCAGATCCATGGCGTGGTCGACGTCGAACGGCTTGGGCAGGTATTCGAAAGCGCCGCCTTGAAAGGCAGCCACCGCGCTTTCCAGATCCGAGTAAGCCGTCATGATGATGACCGGCAGTTGCGGATGCTGCTCGCGAATTTTTTTCAGTAATTCCAACCCGCTGCCGCCGGGCATGCGAATGTCGCTGACTATTATTTGGGGAGCCTCTTCGGCAAGAGAGGCCAGCGCTTCCTTGGCCGACCCGAAAGTGCGAAAAGGAATTTTTTCCCGCGCCAGCGCTTTTTCGAAAACCCAGCGGATGGAGCGATCATCGTCGACGATCCAGACCGGGTTGGGGCGGGTGGGAGCATGCATGATGGATGGGTCCGCGGTGAATGGGCCGGAGGTCATCTCAAGCCTCGTTGCTGGTCAGGGGAAGGATGCTGATGAAGCGGGTATTGCCGGGGGCGCTTTCGCACTCGATGGTGCCATGATGCTGGGCAATGAAATTTTGCGCCAAAGTAAGGCCCAAGCCGCTGCCTTCGGCTCGTCCGGTGACCAGCGGATAAAATATTTTGTCGCGTATGTTCTCCGGAATGCCGGGACCGTTGTCCTGCACCTCGATCATGAGAGCGTGACGATAGCGCTTGCGAGCCAGGGTGACTTGTCGCAGCACCCGGGTCCGCAGGGTGATGAGGCCCTGGCCTTCCAGGGCCTGGGCGGCATTGCGGGCGATGTTGAGAAAAGCCTGGATGAGTTGTTCCTTGTCCGCCAGCAACGAGGGTATGCTGGGATCGTAGTCTTGGCGGATCCGCAAGCCTTCCGGGTTTTCCGCCAGAATCAGGCTCCTGACCCGCTCCAGGACTTCGTGGATGTTGACCGAAACCGGCCGGGGCAGGCGGTGAGGAACCAATAGGCGATCCATGAGGGATTGGAGCCGGTCGGCCTCCTTCATGATGACCTGGGTATATTCGCTGAGTCCGGGTTTTTCCAGCTCCCGTTCCAGCAACTGGGCCGCGCCCCGGATGCCTCCCAGGGGATTCCTGATTTCATGGGCCAGATTCCGCAGCAGTTCCCTGTTGGCTTGGGTCTGGTCCAGCATGCGTTCTTCCCGGGCCAGCTTGAGGGATTGGTCGAGCGGGCGGAATTCCGCCAGCCAACTGGAGCCGGCGAAATCCACCGGGGTCAGGGTGCAGTTCAAATGCATTCTGCCGTGGTTGCTTGTGCCCAGCACCAGATCGTGTTCGGTGAAGGTGCTGCCGTGGCGCTGGGCATAGCCGATGGCTTCCGCCAAGGCGGCGCTATCCTGAAAAATTTCGCTGAAGTGGTGCCCGACCACGTTCTTGCAACTGAACTCGAACAGGTTTTCCGCGGCGGGATTGGCATGCACGACGTTCATATTCGTATCGAATAGCACCACGGCTGTGGCAAGCGCATCGAAGCTGGCGAACAAGGGAGTTACCATGAATCGCTCCCGATGATCCGCAGAAAGTGAAGCAAGAACCGAGCCATATTTTTACATCCCGCTGGATGGGCTTTAGCGGGTGTTGGCGAGCTCTTGCTTGAGAGCATTGACGTTTTTCTCGTGGAGCGTGACGTCGTCTTTGAGTTTTTGTACCCGATCCAAATATTTTTGGTAGTTTCGCTCTCCGCCTAGCCGGACTGCTTCGCCTTCGGTGAGGGCTTGGCGAGCTTCCGCCAGTAACTTTTCTTCATTGGCCAGTTCTTGCTCTAAAATTTGCCGGCGAGAGCCGTCCCGCTTCCTTTGCGTTTCCGCATCCACTCTCGGAAATTTGTCTCCGCCGGAGACCGCAGGTTTGGCCGGCCGAGGCGCGGTGGCGGGAGGCGGGGGCAGGGGGTCGAAGCACATGACTTTCTTGGCCCCCTTGATTTCCACGTTGGAGTAGGTCACCCGACCTTCGGCATCCACGTATTTGCAAGTTTGCCCCGCCGCCTGGGACGCCCACAGGACGGCGAACAGCAAGCTGAACCGGGTTTTTATCATGGCAAATTGGGCGCTTGAGGTAAGGGAGGGTTTTCGATGACGGGGGATTCTATAGTTTTAGGTTGCCCAGCGGGCAACATCAGTCTATGTCAGAGTGGGGCGATATTCAATTTGGCGAGGGGGCTTGACGCTGTGGCACGCCGCTAAGCGGGAAACGGAAGCAAAAAAGCGGGGACCTCCCCGCTTTTTTGCCGGGTCCTAAAACTTACAGGCTGTAATACATGGCGAACTCGAGGGGGTGGGTGGTCATCCGGAAACTGGTGACCTCTTCCATCTTGAGCTCGATGTAGGCATCGATCATGTCGTTGGAGAACACGCCGCCCCGGGTCAGGAATTCTCGGTCCTTGTCCAAGGCTTCCAGCGCCATATCCAGAGACGAGCAGACGGTCGGGATCTTGGCATCCTCTTCCGGCGGCAGGTCATAAAGATTCTTGTCGGCGGGGTCGCCAGGGTGGATTTTGTTCATGACGCCATCCAAACCGGCCATCATCATGGCGGAGAAAGCCAGATAGGGGTTGGCGGTGGGATCGGGGAAACGCACCTCGATGCGCCGCGCTTTCGGACTCGACACGTAGGGGATGCGGATCGAGGCCGACCGGTTGCGGGCAGAATAAGCCAGCTTCACCGGAGCTTCGAAGCCGGGTACCAGGCGTTTGTAGGAGTTGGTGCCGGGGTTGGTGATGGCGTTGAGCGCTCGGGCATGCTTGATGATCCCGCCGATGTAATACAGCGCGAACTCCGACAGACCGGCATAACCGTTGCCGGCGAACAGGTTTTGGCCGCCTTTCCAAACGGACTGATGGCAGTGCATGCCGGAGCCGTTGTCGCCGACGATGGGTTTCGGCATGAAAGTGGCGGTCTTGCCGTAGGAGTGGGCTACGTTGTGCACCGCGTATTTCAGGCGTTGCAGCCAATCGGCCCGTATCGTCAGGGTATTGAACTTGGTGCCGATTTCGCATTGGCCGGCGGTGGCGACTTCGTGGTGATGCACTTCCACTTCCACGCCCATGTCTTCCAGGGCCAGACAAATGGCGGAACGGATATCCTGGAGGGAATCCACGGGAGGAACCGGGAAATAGCCTCCCTTGACGCTGGGCCGGTGGCCGATGTTGCCGCCCTCGAATTTTTCGGCGGAAGACCAGGCCGCTTCTTCGGAATTGACCTTGCAATAGGAACCGGACATATCCACCGACCATTCCACCGAGTCGAAAACGAAGAATTCAGGCTCTGGGCCGAAGTAGACCGCGTCGCCCAGGCCGGTGGATTTGAGATAGGCTTCGGCACGCTTGGCCAGAGAGCGGGGATCCCGGTCATAGCCTTTGCCGTCGGAGGGCTCCACTACGTCGCAAGTGACCACCAGGGTGGTTTCGTCCATGAAGGGGTCGAGAAAGGCGCTGTCCGGGTCGGGCATGAGCAACATGTCTGAAGCCTGGATGCCCTTCCACCCAGAGATGGAGGAGCCGTCGAAGGCGTGGCCCTCTTCGAATTTGTCCGCGCCAAAGGCCTTGGCGGGGACGGATACGTGCTGTTCCTTGCCCCGGGTATCCGTGAACCGCAGATCCACGAATTTGACCTCGCTGTCCTGGATGAGCTTGATTACGTCGGCTGCCGCCATATTGCGTTCTCCTAAACTTTAGGTTTGGGTTTAAATCATTATAAGCGCCCTGCGGGACGCAGTAATTTAGCATTTAGCGTGCCAATCGGCCAGTGTGATCTTACTGCCTTGAAAGGCGGACGATAAAAATCCCAAATCTCTGATGGGCGCTTTATATTGGTGCGCATTTCGAGGTGAGCGCACAAAAATGATGCATTTGCTCCCGCATGCTCTGTCGCAATTTTCATGGGGAGCGCATAAAATTGAAAATTATTACACGATGCGGGGAATAAACCGTGGCTCATATCAGCGAAATTTTGAAAAAAGCTCAGCAACGCGCCCAGGAACTGGGCTTGCCCTACGAGGGGGCATTGCTTCCCGAGGAAGCTTATCAGTTGATGCAGCAGGCCCCGGGAGCCAAATTAGTCGATGTTCGCACCCGAGCCGAACTCGATTGGGTCGGGCGGGTGCCGGGAGCCGTGGCAATCGAGTGGCAAAGCTATCCCCAGATGCAGGTCAATCCTCATTTTATCGCCCAGCTTGAGGAGCAGGTCGATAAGGAAGCGTTGGTGATGTTCCTGTGCCGCAGCGGCGGGCGTTCCCACCATGCCGCGGTACTCGCGTCCCGGGCCGGCTACACCGAATGCTACAACGTGCTGGAGGGGTTCGAGGGCGACAAGGATGCCGACGAGCACCGCAACACGCTGGGCGGCTGGCGGGCAGCCGGGCTGCCTTGGGAGCAAAGCTGAGGATCGGCCGCAGTCAAATTTCCAAATCATAACGAATCGAGGGGAGCCTGAAATGATGAACGTCGATGATGCCATCCTGACCCGTAAATCGGTGCGCCGCTTTTTGCCCAAGCCGGTGCCGGAAGAAATGCTCCGTCACATCATGGCGGTTTCCGCCCGGGCCCCCAGCGGCCACAACATTCAGCCCTGGAAGGTGTATGTAGTGGCGGGGGCGGCGCGGGACCGTCTGGCCGCGGACATTCTCAAGGCCGCCGCGACCGAGCCGGACAAGCACCAACCCGAATACGAGTACTACCCCACCGAGTGGCATGAGCCCTACATTGGGCGCCGCCGCAAGCTGGGGTTCGAGCTTTATTCCTTGCTGGGGATTCAGCGCGACGACAAAGTCGGCCGGGAACGGCAGATGAACCGCAACTACCTGTTCTTCGACGCTCCGGTGGGGATTTTCGTCACCATGGACCGGCGCCTCAATACCGGTAGCTTCATCGACATGGGGATGTTCTTGCAGAACATCCTGTTGGCGGCTCGCGGCCAGGGCTTGCACACCTGCGGCCAAGCGGCTTTCACCTGGTACCACGACATTATCCGCAAGCATCTGCCCCTGGCCGATACCGAAATGCTGATCTGCGGTGTGGCGCTGGGCTACGAGGACACCTCGGCTCCGGAGAATGGCTTGGTTACGGAACGCATCCCGGTGGACGAGTTCGTGCGGTTTTTTGGTTTTCCGGGCTAACCCAGCCCTGGCCGCCTCCGGATTGCTCGAAAAATTCGAAGCTAGCCCTCAATACAATTAGCCATTGAAGATCATGGGAAAGTGTAGCATTCGGCTTTCCCGGCCGTCCCTGTTGGAACAGCGTGGGTGACGGCATTACCTTTCTCAAGGAGTATGACCCATGGCTAAACTGCTCTACATCGAAGCTTCTCCCCGCAAGGCACGTTCCGCGTCCATCCAAGTTGCCCGAGCGTTCCTGGATGCCTACCGGGCAGCCCATCCTGCCGATCAGGTGGAAACCCTGGACTTATGGCAAACCCCGCTTCCCGAGTTGGACGAGACCCTGATCAATGCCCGCTACGCCCTTATCCAAGGCGAAGGCCATAGTTCCGAGCAGGCGGCGGCCTGGGCTCGGGTCGCGATGTTGGCCGAGCGCTTCAAATCCGCGGACAAATACCTGTTCAGCCTGCCCATGTGGAATTTCGGCATTCCCTACAAGCTCAAGCACCTGATCGATGCCATCACCCATCCGGGCCTGACGTTCAGCTTTGCTCCCGAGACGGGCTACCAGGGGCTAGTGACCGGCAAGCCGGCGGTGGTGATTTATGCCCGAGGCGGTGAATATCCGGCGGGCAGTCCGGCGGAAGGCTACGATCTGCAAAAGCGCTATTTCGAGCAATGGCTGGGCTTCATCGGCATTACCGCGGTGCAAGCGGTAGTGGTGGAACCCACTTTGGCCGCCGGACCGGAAGGGGCGGAACGCGCCAAGGCCGCAGCCTCCCAAAAAGCCGCCGGGATGGCTCGGGGATTTTGACGCCGGGGTGTTGATTGGAGGTTTCCTTGTTTTCTGAAACAGCCGGTTTCGCTTGATAGCTCGCGCACTCCATGGACCTCGGACTTAAAGACAGGGTCGCCTTGATCACCGGCAGCAGCCGGGGCACGGGGGAGGGCATCGCCAAAGTATTGGCCGGAGAAGGGGCGGTGGTGCTGGTTCATGGCATGGCCGCCGGGGCGGCGGATCGGGTGACGGAGGAGATCCGGCAGGCGGGAGGTCGGGCCCACGCCATCGCGGGAGATATCGCCACCGACGCCGGGGCCGACCAAGCCGCTGGGGAGGCTTTGGCCGTGACCGGTCGGATCGACGTGCTGGTCAATAACTACGGCGGGGTGGAGCGAGGTCGCTGGTTTGCGTCGGAAGCCAAAGACTGGGTGCGCATGTACGAAACCAATGTGCTTTCGGCCCAGCGCCTCATTCGCCTGCTGGTGCCCGGAATGCTGGCGCGGGGCCGTGGCCGGGTGATGCTGCTGGGCACCATCGGCGCGTTTCGCCCCGGCGCCCGGAATCCCCATTATTACGCCGCCAAGGCGGCATTGCCGGCCATGGTGGCCAGCTTGGCTCGGGAACTGGAGGGCAGCGGCATTACGGTGAACTTAGTCAGTCCCGGCTTGATCCGTACCCGAGAAGTGGAGGAGGGGTATCGGAGCAAGGGCGCCCGCTTGGGTTGGGGAGAAAGTTGGGAAGCCGTCGAGCAGGGTATCCTCGCCGAATCTCCCAACTTGGTGGGGCGCATCGGCCGGGTCGAGGAAGTGGGCCACCTGGTGGCCTTCCTGGCCAGCGACCTGGCCGGCTATATCAATGGCGCCAACGTCTGCATCGACGGGGGGGCCCTGGCTGCGGGCCGCTGATTCGAATGTTTTCTTTCCGCCGTGCCTGTTGGCTCATCTTCGCAGCCTGCGCCGCGTTGCTGGGCTTTGGCCTCTACTTGCAGCATGTGGAAGGTTTGGAACCTTGTCCGCTGTGCATCGCGCAGCGGATTTTTTTCATTTTGACGGGGGCTATGGCCTTGCTGGCGGCGCTCCATGGGCCCAAGAGGTGGGGGCGCCCGGTTTACGGCAGCCTGATGGCCGTGTCGGCGCTGCTGGGGGCCGCGGTGGCGGGGCGTCATGCTTGGCTGCAACGCCAGCCCCCCAATCCCTTCGCCGACTGCGGTCCCGGCTTGAATTATCTGCTGGAAAACTTCCCTTTGAAGGAGTCGCTCCCCATGTTGTTCAAAGGCTCTGGCGATTGCGGGAAGATCGCTTGGCGGTTTTTGGCGCTTTCCATCCCGGATTGGGCCTTACTCTGGTTTTTGCTGCTGGGAGCGACGGCGCTGTGGGCCGGATGGGGGCGGCGTTAGCGCTATACGGGGTCAGCCTAATCATCTAGAATCACGGGCCCACATATCCTTTAGGCCCCTCCTGGTCCGGGAGGCGGCCCAAGCGGACGTTTCTTCCCGATGCCCGTGAATTCACACCCCTTGCCCGATGCCCCGCAAAAAGGGACTTTGCCCTTGGCGCTGGCGGCGGTCGGCGTCGTTTTCGGGGACATCGGCACCAGCCCCTTGTATACCATGCGGGAAATCTTCGGCGGCTCCCATCCCTTGGCGCGGACGCCGGATAATGTGCTGGGGATCCTGTCCCTGGTGTTCTGGGCGCTGTTCATCGTCATCACCGTCAAGTACGTGACGTTCATGATGCGGGCCGACAATCGCGGCGAGGGCGGGATCATGGCCCTCATCGCTCTGACCTTGCGGGCTTCCCAGAGCCACCCGCGGATGCGTTGGGCTCTGATGTCCTTGGGTATTTTCGGAGCGGCGCTGTTTTATGGAGACGGAATAATCACCCCGGCGATTTCCGTGCTGAGCGCGGTGGAGGGGCTGGAAATAGCGGGTCCCGGGCTGGAGCCTTATGTGGTTCCCGTTACCCTGGTGGTGCTGGTGGGGCTATTTTTATTTCAGTCGAAGGGGACGGCCAGCGTAGGGGCATTGTTCGGCCCGATCATGGGCTTGTGGTTCGTGAGCTTGGCGGTGCTGG
>JAHFQX010000049.1 GCA_023259135.1 Betaproteobacteria bacterium
CAATCGCTCGGCAGGCACGGCATCACGGGGCAAGGCAGAAGACGTCATCGGGGAACGGGGGCGGACTGAATAGGCCGCAATGATTGAGGCCAGCCTTGCGGGCTAGAAAATCTTTCTTGGCGAAGGGCCAGGCGTTTTGCGCGGGGCACGGAAGATCAGCGAAAATTCGCCGTGCATTCCCAGGGCCCCGATGGGCTGCTCAGCGGCAGGAATGCGGCAAGCCGACGCAGAAACTCTTCCCGGGGGATTTCCACGGCTCCCAGGCTGGCCAAGTGGGGAGTCGGGACTTGGCAATCGATCATGCCGAAATCCCAGGCCCTGATTTGTTCCACTAAATGGGCCAGAGCGATTTTGGAAGCGTTGGCCGTTCTCGAAAACATGGACTCGCCGAAAAACACCCGGCCCAGTGCGATGCCGTAGAGTCCTCCGACCAGCTCGCCGTCGGTCCAGGCTTCCACCGAATGGGCGTAGCCCAGCCGGTGCAGTGCTCCGTAGACCGAGACGATGTCCGAATTGATCCAGGTGCCTTGCTGTCCGGGGCGCGGCGCGGCGCATTGTTCCATGACTTGGATAAAGGCCGTGTCCATTCGTACCGTATAGCGGCCTTGCCGCAGGCTCTTGGCCAGCGAGCGGGACATTTTAAATCCTTCCGGAAATAGCACCATGCGGGGATCCGGGCTCCACCACAGCACCGGTTTGCCGGGGTTGTACCATGGAAAAATCCCAAGGCGATAGGCTTCCAGTACCCGGGCCGGGGTCAGGTCGGCTCCCGCCGCCAGCAGCCCGTTGGGATGTTTCAGGGCCAGATGGACCGGAGGGAAGGGGGCTTGGGGAGGGAGCCAGGGAATCATGGGAAACGCGTTTGAGTGGATTTGCGGAGCAGGTGAAACTCTCGCGTCTTCGGGCCGGGAACATGCGGTTGAAGATGGAGATGGAAATCCTAAAACACAAGCCTCGCCACAAGGCCACGAATTAACCGGCCACAATAGTGGCCGGGAGGGGCGGAACCACCTAGAATTATACTTGGCATATTAGCGAGGGGGCACCCTGCGACCCATGCGGCCCACCGAGAAACCCTTCACCCTGACCGCTCAAAAAGTTTCCTGCGGCCGCTGCTGTCTGCGGGAGTTGTGCGCGCCGGTCGAAGTGACGCCGGAGCAGGAAGAACTGCTGCACGCGTTGGTCAGGCAGCAGCACCTGAATATCCGGCGCGGCGAGCACTTGTACCATGCGGGAATGCCGTTCCACAGCTTGTTCGCCATTCACACCGGTTCGTTCAAGACCTACATGCTGGCCGACAACGGTCGCGAGCGGGTGGAAGGCTTCTACCTCTCGGGTGACATGCTGGGGATGGACGGCATCAGCGGGGACACCTATACCCTGAGCGCGATGGCGCTGGAGGACACGGGGGTATGCGTGCTGCCGTTCCAGCGGCTGGAGGAAATCACCCGCGAATTGCCGCTGCAGCGCCAGTTCCACCGCATGATGAGCCGCGAAATCAACCGCGACAAGGGCATCATGATGATGCTCGGGCAGATGACGGCGGACGAGCGGCTGGCGGTGTTCCTGCTCAACCTGTCCCAGCGCTACGAGGCGCGAGGATTTTCCGCTACCGAGTTCACCCTCAAGATGAGCCGGCAGGACATCGCTAATTATCTGGGCCTCAAGGCGGAAACCGTGAGCCGCCTGCTGTCCCGGTTCCAGGACGACGGCCTTCTCACGATCAGCGGCAAGAGCGTCCGACTCGCTGACCTTAACCAACTGCGGGGCGTGCTCGGCTTCGGCGACGGCATCTACTTCGATCAGTTGCCTTGAACGGCCGGCTTGCGCCGGGGGTGCTCTCGGGGCCGGTTTCCTGGCTTCCTGGCAATGAAAAGAAATTCTTATCGTTGCATAACAACAAGTTATAGTTTTCGTGCGAAAAAATGACTTAGGTCAAGAGGCTCTTCCCTGGTAAGCCTAATCTGCGGCTACGCCCCGATCGGGACGGGGTGATGCTGCAAATCGGAAAACCTTAGGGAGAGCATGATGAAACGTACTTTGGTATTTGCGGTGATCGGAGCTTCGCTTCTGGGCTCGGGAGTGGCCTTGGCGGAAAAGGGCGACTGGATGGTCCGGCTGCGGGCTATCAACATCGCTCCGGATACCAGTTCCAGCATTGCCGGGCTGGATGTGGATAGCACCGTAGCCCCGGAGGTGGATATCAGCTACTTCCTGTCGAAAAATCTGGCAATGGAATTGATTCTTACCGTTCCGCAAAAACACGATGTGACTTTGGCTGGGGCCACTATCGGCTCGTTCAAGCACTTGCCGCCAACCCTGACTTTCCAATACCACTTTGTTCCGGATCAAAAGTTTCGGCCTTACGTGGGAGCGGGCATCAACTATACCCGTATCT
Source organism: Betaproteobacteria bacterium (assembly GCA_023259135.1). Classification (GTDB taxonomy): domain Bacteria; phylum Pseudomonadota; class Gammaproteobacteria; order Burkholderiales; family JAHFQX01; genus JAHFQX01. The sequence continues at coordinate 2,399 of JAHFQX010000049.1, forward strand.
CCGGAGTCAATTTGGCCGGCGGAACCTTGACTTTGGAAAACGATAGCTGGGGGCCGGCTATTCAGGTAGGTTTCGACTATGAGGTGGCGAAAGATAGATTCATCAATGTCGATCTTAAGAGAATCAAGATCAGCAGCGATGTGATTACCACGGCCACCGGCGCCAAGGCGGGGGATCTCGATGTTGACCCCTGGGTATTTGGAGTCGGTTACGGCTGGAGATTCTGAGGTTTCGCTTGAGCGGAAAGGGACGTTAATTGATTGACACCGGGCACGATAGCGGAGCCTGCTTCCATTGCGGCGATCCTGTTACCACCGGGAACCGCTACACGGCGGTGGTGGAGGGTGTTGCGCGCTCTATGTGTTGTACGGGTTGCGCGGCGGTGGCCGGCGCCATCGCCGCAGGCGGATACGCCGCTTACTATTCCCGGCGTTCTGTTTTTCCGGAAGTATCGGCGAGTAAGCCGCTTCTCGAGGGCTTGCCGGCACCGGAGCTTTACGATGCTTCGGAATGGCAGCGGAATTTTGTGCGCTCCTTGGAGGGGAGCACCCGGGAGGCATCCCTACTGGTCGAAGGCATCCATTGCGGCGCCTGCGTTTGGCTGATTGAGGGAGTCCTGTCCGCGATGCCCGGAATGTTGGAGGTCGAGGTCAATGTGGCATCCCACCGGGCACGGGTCCGCTGGGATGAGGGGGTTCTCAGGTTGAGCGGGATTCTGCGGGCGCTGCGGCGGATCGGTTATATCGCTTATCCCTACGATCCTTCCCGGTGGGAAGAAGCGTGCAACAAGGAGCGCAAAAGCGCTCTGCTGCGTCTGTTCGTGGCGGGTTTCGCCATGATGCAGGTGATGATGTACGCGGTGCCGGTGTACTGGGCCGAAGGGGATATGAGCCGGGACATCGAGCAACTGATGCGTTGGGCCAGTTTCCTCCTGACCCTGCCGGTGGTTTTTTTCTCGGCGGGGATTTTCTTTTCCGGCGCTTGGCGGGATCTGAAAGCCGGGCGCCCCGGCATGGACGTGCCGGTGGCCCTGGGGATAGCGGCGGCGTTCGGCGCCAGCGCCTGGGCCACCGTGCGCGGATCGGGAGAGGTCTATTTCGATTCGGTATCCATGTTCGTTTTTCTCTTGCTCGGGGCACGGTTTCTAGAGATGGGAGCCAGGGCCAAGGCCGGCCAGGCGGTACAGGCCCTGGCCAAGCTGATCCCGGCCATGGCGCGGCGCTTGGAGCATTTTCCCGGCTCCCGGGAGACTTGTCTGGTGCCTGTCTCGGAACTGCGGCCCGGCGACCATGTGTGGGTCCATCCGGGAGACGCGTTGCCCGCCGACGGCGTGGTGGCGGAAGGACGAACCGAGGTGGATGAATCCCTGCTGACCGGGGAAAGCCGTTTGATTTCCAAGCGGGTCGGAGAAAGCGTGGTGGGCGGGTCGCTGAATGCCGCCAGTCCGGTGGCCGTCAAGGTGGAGCGGGTGGGGGAAGAGACCATGGTGGCCGACATCATTCGGCTGGTGGAGCGAGCCGCTGCCGGCCGGCCGCCGCTGGCCCAATTGGCCGACCGGGTGGCGCGCCATTTCATCGTCGCGCTGTTGGGGATTGCTGCCGTGACGGGGATCGTCTGGTGGCAGGTGGATCCGGACCGAGCCTTCTGGATCACGGTGGCGGTGCTGGTGGTGAGCTGTCCCTGCGCCCTGTCGTTGGCGACTCCGGTGGCGCTGACCGCGGCGACAGCGGCCTTGACCCGCTGCGGAGTGCTGATTACCCGGGGCCATGTATTGGAAACCCTGGCTCGGGCCACCCATATCGTGTTCGACAAGACCGGGACGCTGACCGAAGGCCGGATGGCGCTGCGGGAAATGCGGCCCGCCGCCGGCCGGGATCGGAGCGGATGTCTCGCCTTGGCGGCGGCCATGGAGGCCGGATCGACGCATCCTGTCGGTAGGGCGCTGGTGGCGGCCGGGGCGGAAGATGCGCCGCTGCCCGGCGGCGTATCAGTGGAACATATCGTCCATATTCCCGGCCTGGGCATCGAGGCTCGGCAGCAAGGACGGACAGTGCGGCTGGGCACCCCGGATTTTGTCGCTGCCATGCATCGCCAGCCGGTTCCAGATGAAGTGGCGAAGCCTCCCGTCGGGATGACGGCGGTGGGGCTGGGAGATGAGACCGGCTGGCTGAGCTTTTTCTTGCTGGGAGATCGGCTGCGTCCCGAGGCGGCGGAAACCTTGGCGACCCTGCACAACCTGGGGTTGCGGGCGGCGCTGGCCAGCGGCGATCAACTGGCATCCACCCAGGCTATCGCCACGGCCCTGGGGATCGAGCATTTCGTCGGGGGCGCTCGCCCGGCGGACAAGCTGCAATTCGTGGCCGAGTTGCAGCAACGGGGCGCGGTGGTCGTTATGGTGGGGGATGGGGTCAACGATGCCCCGGTGCTGGCCGCGGCCCAAGTCTCGGTGGCTCTGGGGGGGGGCAGCGAGGCGGCCCGGGCCAATGGGGACGTGGTGTTGTTGAGCGACGATCTGGATCGTCTGGGATACGCGCTGATTATCGCTCGCCGGACCATGGGCATCGTTCGGCAGAACCTGTGCTGGGCTTTCGCCTATAACCTACTGGCGATTCCCTTGGCCGCGCTGGGATACGTGACTCCCTGGATGGCGGGCATCGGCATGGCGGCGAGTTCCGCCATCGTGGTGCTCAATGCCCTGCGTCTGCTGCCTCGGTCTGCGACGATGCTCAAAGGGGCGGCTCGAATCGACCCGGAGGCTCTGCAATGGACATCCTCTACCTACTGATTCCGCTGAGCGTGGTGCTGGTGTTCCTGATCGGAGCGGCATTTTGGTGGGCGCTGCGAACTGGGCAATTCGATGATCTGGATAGCCCCGCCCACCGGATTCTGTTGGACGAAGGGCCGCCCGATTCCGGACAGGAAACGAAAAAGGTCGGTGAATCCCCGTTGGGGAGTCATCGTTCCGATTGATTTTTGTCAATTCTATGCCGCCCGCCCGGGAGTAGTATCGCCAGGTTGCGGGATGCGAAGGGCGGTAACGTCCGGGAGATGGATTTTAATTAGCCAAAGGAAGTGATCCTATGGAACGACAGGCCGCGTATAACTATGACGTAGTACGGCAGTTTGCCGTGATGACGGTGGTGTGGGGCATCGTCGGCATGCTGGTGGGGGTTGTGATCGCTGCCCAACTCATCTGGCCGGACCTCAATTTCGGGGTGCCGTGGCTAAGTTACGGAAGGTTGAGGCCCTTGCATACCAACGCCGTCATCTTCGCGTTCGGCGGGTCGGCTTTGTTTGCGACTTCCTACTATGCGGTGCAACGCACTTGCCATGTTCGCCTGTTCGGCGATGGGTTGGCGGCCTTCACTTTCTGGGGCTGGCAAGCCGTCATCGTGCTGGCGGCGGTTACGCTGCCCCTCGGTTTGACCACGGGCAAGGAATACGCCGAGTTGGAGTGGCCCATCGACATCTTGATCACCTTGGTGTGGGTGTCTTACGCCGTGGTGTTCTTCGGCACGCTGGCCAAACGCAAGGTCCCCCATATTTATGTGGCTAACTGGTTCTTCGGCGGGTTCATTCTGACGGTGGCCCTGCTGCATGTGGTGAACAGCATGGAAATTCCGGCCGGCTGGTTCAAGTCGTACTCGGTTTACGCCGGAGTGCAGGATGCCATGGTGCAGTGGTGGTACGGCCATAACGCGGTGGGTTTTTTCCTGACCGCCGGGTTCCTGGGCATGATGTATTACTTCGTGCCGAAGCAGGCGGGACGGCCGATTTATTCCTATCGGCTGTCCATCGTGCATTTTTGGGCGCTGATCTTCACTTATATGTGGGCCGGCCCCCATCACTTGCATTACACCGCCTTGCCGGACTGGGCTCAGAGCCTGGGAATGCTGTTCTCGCTAATCCTGCTGGCGCCCTCCTGGGGCGGGATGATCAACGGCGTCATGACCTTGTCGGGCGCCTGGCATAAGCTGCGGACCGACCCGATTCTTAAATTTCTGATTACCGCGCTGTCTTTCTATGGGATGTCCACTTTCGAGGGGCCCATGATGTCCATCAAGACGGTGAATGCCCTGTCCCACTATACCGATTGGACCATCGGCCACGTTCACTCCGGAGCGCTGGGATGGGTGGCGATGATTTCCATCGGCTCCCTGTACTACCTCATTCCCCGGTTGTTCGGGCGCACCGAGATGCACAGCGTCCGATTGATCACCTTGCATTTCTGGGTGTCCACCATAGGCGTGGTGCTGTACATCGCCTCCATGTGGATCGCCGGGGTCATGCAGGGGCTCATGTGGCGGGCGGCCAACGCCGACGGCACGCTGACCTACAGTTTCGCCGAGACCGTGAAAGCCATGTATCCCTACTACGGCATCCGCTTGCTGGGAGGTGTGCTGTTCTTCAGCGGCATGTTGATCATGGCCTACAACGTATGGAAAACCATCGCCGGCCGCAAGCCCGTGGATACCGCGATTCCCGCGGTGGCCGCGGCTCACGGTTAAGCTTGAGGGAGATCGAGACATGAGTTTCAGTCACGAGAACATCGAAAAGAACGCCGGCCTGCTCGCCATTTTGGCGATTCTGCTGGTGGCGGTGGGCGGATTGGTGGAGATTGTTCCACTGTTCTTCCAGCGTTCCACCACCGAGCCGGTGACGGGCCTTAAGCCCTATACGCCGATTCAGTTGGCGGGCCGGGATATCTATATCCGGGAAGGCTGCTACAACTGCCATTCCCAGATGATCCGGCCGTTCCGGGCGGAAACGGAGCGTTATGGCCATTATTCCGTGGCCGGGGAGTTCGTCTATGACCATCCCTTCCAGTGGGGCTCCAAGCGCACCGGGCCGGATTTGCATCGGGTGGGCGGGCGCTACTCCGACGATTGGCACCGGATTCACCTCAGCAACCCGCGGGACGTGGTTCCGGAATCCAACATGCCGGCTTATCCTTGGTTGGAGCGCGCTCCGCTGGATGCCGAAGCCTTGCCGGGAAAGATGCGGGCCTTGCGGGCGGTGGGGGTTCCTTACACCGATCAGGATATCGCCGGAGCGGCGCAGTCGGCGGCAGGCAAAACCGAGGCGGATGCCTTGATCGCCTATCTGCAAAACCTCGGCACCGCTCTCAAGAAAGCGAGGTGAAGGATGGATATCAACGACATTCGCAGCCTGGTGACGGTGCTGGCTTTTCTAAGCTTCGTCGGCATCGTCGCTTGGGCCTACAGCGGCAAGCGGAAGGCGGGGTTCGATGCGGCGGCCCGCCTGCCCCTCGATGAAGAAGACTCGGAAATCAATTCTGGAGCCCAGCGATGAGCGATTTTGTCAGCGAATTTTGGAGTGTTTACATTGCCGCGATCACGGTGATCAGCATCGTGGGATGCGGGATATTCCTAAAGAAATTCAGCATCAAGCGGGTGGCGGAACAGGTGGAGACCACCGGCCATGTTTGGGATCAGGACTTGGCCGAGTATGACCACCCGTTGCCGCGTTGGTGGGTTTGGCTGTTCTACATCACGATTGTCTTCAGCCTGATTTATTTGGCGCTATTTCCGGGCCTGGGCAGTTATCCCGGATGGCTCCAGTGGAGCTCGAAGGGAAAATACGATGCGGAGGTGGCCGAGGCGAATGCCCGTTTCGGTCCGCTCTACGACAAGTTCCTGAAGCAGGATCTGCAAGCGGTGGCAGCCGATCCCGAGGCCCGGCAGACCGGGCAGCGGCTGTTTCTGACCTACTGCGCCCAATGTCATGGCTCCGATGGCGGCGGGGCAAAAGGCTTTCCCAGCCTGAGAGACAACGATTGGCTGTGGGGCGGGGATCCGGAAACCATCAAGACCACTATCCGGGAAGGCCGCAGCGGCGTGATGCCTCCCTACGGCGGCCAGCCCGATGCGGTGGGCGGCGCGGCGGGAGCCAAGGAGCTTGCCCATTACGTGCTGAGCCTCAGCGACAGCCCCCACGATGGCGCCTTGGCGGCGAAGGGCAAGGGTAAATTCCTGACGGTTTGCGTAGCTTGCCATACTCCCGCTGGAACCGGCATGGTCGCCCTCGGGGCTCCCAACCTGACCGACAAGGTGTGGCTCTACGGGGGATCGGAAAAAGCCCTCATCGAGACCATCGTCAAGGGACGCAACGGCGTGATGCCGGCTCATAAGGAGCTGTTGAGCGACGCCAAGATCCACTTGCTGGCGGCCTACGTCCTGGGATTGCCCAAGGAAAATTGATCGCGGGATGCCGGGCCGAAGCGGCATTCCCGCCGCTTCGGCCCTTTTCCGTAGCGGGTGGGATGAATATTTGAATCGGCCATTGAAAAAGATCGCCCTCGTCAAAAGCGAAGCGGCATCCGTTGAGCAGAAACTCTACGAGGTCCGCAAGAAAATCTACCCTCGGGCGGTGACGGGATGGTTCGCCACGTGGCGGGTGGTCGTGGTGCTGCTCACCCAATTGCTCTATTACGGGGCGCCGTGGCTGACCTGGAACGGCCGCCCCGCGGTATTGTTCGACTTGGCGGCTCGCAAGTTCTATATCTTTGAACTGGTGCTGTTTCCCCAGGATTTCATTTTCCTGGCGGCTCTGCTGGTGATCTCCGCCTTGTCGCTGTTCTTGTTTACCGCCGTGGGGGGCAGGCTGTTCTGCGGCTACGCTTGCCCGCAAACCGTCTACACGGAAATTTTCCTGTGGATCGAGCGGCGCATCGAGGGCGACCCGCTCAAGCAAATGAAGCTGGACGGCCGGCCGTGGGGGCCACGGAAACTAGCCCTCAAAGCGGCCAAGCATGGGGCCTGGATTGCCGTGGCGTTCTGGACCGGTTTGACTTTCGTCGGCTACTTCACGCCCATTCGGGTCCTGCTCCAGGAGCTGGGCCATTTCGGTTTTGGCCCTTGGGAGACTTTCTGGGTGTTGTTCTACGGCTTCGCCACTTACGGCAACGCCGGATGGATGCGGGAACAGGTCTGCAAATACATGTGCCCTTATGCCCGATTTCAAGGGGTGATGTTCGACCCGGATACGCTGGTCATTACTTATGACGTCAAGCGCGGGGAACCGCGGGGGGCGCGCTCGAAATCCGCGGACTATCGTGAAAAGGGTCTGGGAGATTGCGTCGATTGCGGTATCTGCGTCCAGGTTTGCCCCACCGGAATCGATATTCGCAACGGTCTTCAGTACGAATGCATCGGCTGCGCGGCGTGCATCGACGCCTGCGACCAGGTGATGGACAAGATGGGTTATCCCCGAGGCTTGATCCGCTACTCCACCGAAAACGCCATGGCCGGAAAGTATCCGGACACCGGGATTCTCGCCCGCCTGTTCCGCCCCAGGGTGCTGGTCTATGCCGGGGTACTGACGGCGATCCTGGTGGCATTCGGGGCGACCCTCTATGCCAGGGTCCCACTCAAGGTGAATATCATGCGGGACCGCGTCGCCATGGTGCGGGAGGCCGCCGACGGCTCCATCGAAAATGTGTACAGAATCCAGATCATCAATACCGCCGAGCATGGCCATCGCTATATACTTACCGCTTCTGGAGACGGTGATTTGCGACTGCTGCCGTTGCGTGAAGTGGTGGATGTGGCTCCCGCAGCCACCCGTATCGTCGCGGTGCGGTTGCGCGGGCTCCCCAGGGAAGATCAGGAAGGAGCCCAACCGGTCACATTCCGGGTCGAAGCCTTGGATGACCCGCGCTTGAGTGTGGAAGAACGTGCTAATTTTATGATTGGACGCTGAGCATCATGGTTCCGAATTTTTCCGATATCCGCCCGTGGTACCGCGAACCGTGGCCATGGTTGCTGATGGCGGGGCCGGCGGCGGTGATGGTGGCCGGCATCGTGACCGCGTGGCTGGCGGTGCGATCCGACGACGGCCTGGTACAGGACGATTACTATAAGAGCGGCCTGGCCATCAATAAAACCTTGTATCGAGATCAGGTGGCCACCCTGCGGGGCTATCGGGCCGAGTTGCAATTCTTTGGCGGCGGCCGGCTGCGGGTATCCCTCGCGGGGAATGCCGGGACCGCCTCGCCTGGGGCTTTGCGCCTGCGAATCATGCATCCGACCCGGGCCGGGGCGGATCGGGTCGTGGCCTTGGAGGAGATGTCGGCGGGACGTTACGAGGGGTTGTTGGGGGCGTTAGGGACAGGCCGCTGGTTGTTGGTTTTGGAGGATCCCGTGGGAAACTGGCGCTTAACCGGGGAATGGCGGCGGCCTGGAGACAAAGTCAGCCTGGTGGCCGACCCGCCGCGCTGATTGCGCGGCCGACGCGCACAGGAGGAGAACAATTGCGGCTAATAGCGTGGATTCTGTGGCCCTCTTTCATAGTGGGCGGTATCGGGGAAGCGGTCTTTTTCGCCCTGTTCGATCCGGAGGATCTGCTGATTCACGGCAACCCGCTGGGGTGGGGGCGGGTCACGGTGTATTCGGTGGGGTTTCTGCTGTTTTGGGCGTTGGCCGCGGCTTCCAGTGCGTTGACCTGCCTACTGCAACGCTCCTCGGATGAGATCAACCGGCGCTGCCCGCTGGAGCCCCAGGACCGGCCCGCCGATTGCCCTAGGCATGGGGTGGGGCCGTGACGGCGAGCAGGCCGCGGATTCAGGAGGTGCAGTGGCTGATCACGGTCCGCAACCGGGAAAGGTGGCTGATTTTGACCTCCCGGCCCTGAACGGTGATCAAGCCTTGGTTTTGCAGCCTTGAGAAAGCCCGGCTTACGGTTTCCAGTTTGAGCCCCAGATAGCTGCCGATTTCTTCCCGGGTCATCCGCAGCACGAAATCGGTGGCCGAGTATCCCCTGGCGGCGAAGCGTTGGGACAGATTCAGCAGGAACGTCGCCAACCGTTCCTCGGCTCGCATGGAACCCAGCAGCAGCATCACGCCGTGGTCCCGCACGATCTCCCGGCTCATCAGCTTGTGGAATTGGTGTTGCAGGGCGGGAACGGCGCGGCTTAGCCGCTCCAACTGGGTGAAATCGATCTCGCAAGCCTCGCTGTCTTCCAGCGCCACCGCGTCGCAGGTATGGGCATCGCTGCTGATGGCGTCCATCCCCATAAGCTCTCCCATCATATGGAACCCGGTGACTTGTTCCCGGCCGTCTTCCTGCAGCACTTGGGTCTTGAAAAATCCATAGCGCACCGCGAATAGGGCGCCGAAAGAGCTCCCGATACTGTAGAGCTTTTCCCCTTTCTTGAGGATGCGGCGGCGCTCGGTCAGCCGGTCCAGCGCCTCCACTTCGTCCATTGCCAGCCCCATCGGCAAGCACAACTCGTGGAGGCTGCAAACCGAGCAGGTGGCCTTCAGGGCGGTGATGTCGACGAGCTTGAGAACTGGGCGCTGGGGCATGGAGGGCCAATCAAGGCGAATTAGGCGGCCGGTTGATCTAAATCAACGCCAGCCCAAGGGTTTGGTGTCAGATTTCCCATAGTTGGAGTTATGTTTGAGACAGTACGGAGCCAGAGGCAGCGATGGTCATGGAAGTGAGCGGTTCGCAGTTGAAATTGGATAGGGAACTCATACGCCGCATGGATCGCCCGGGTCCTCGATATACTTCCTATCCTACCGCAGATCGGTTTCGGGAAGATTTCACGGCCCAGGACTACCGCTACTGGGTGGAAAACCGTAATCCGGGCGGGGTGATCCGGCCCTTGTCCCTGTACGTCCATGTGCCGTTCTGCGACACGGTGTGTTTCTACTGCGCCTGTAACAAGGTCGTCACCAAAGACCGGCGCCGGGCGGAAGAGTATCTGCATTATCTGTCCGCTGAAATCCGGATTCAGGGGACATTGTGCCGAAAGGACCCCAAGGTTGTCCAGATGCACTGGGGAGGGGGGACCCCCACCTATCTGAGCGACGTCCAGATACGGGAATTGATGAGGACGATCCGCAGCCATTTCAAGCTGTCGGACAGCGGGGAATACTCCATCGAGGTAGACCCCCGCAAGGTATCCGGCGATACGGTGGCCCTGCTGGGGGAGCTGGGCTTCAACCGGATGAGCATGGGGGTGCAGGATTTCGACCCCGGCGTGCAGCGGGCGGTGAACCGCATCCAGAGCGAGGAGCAAACCTGGGGGGTGCTGGCTGCGGCCCGCGGCAATGGCTTCAAGTCGGTTTCGGTGGACCTCATCTACGGCCTGCCCAAGCAGACCGTCGCCAGCTTCGACGAGACCTTGAACAAGGTCATCGCTGCTGCTCCCGACCGGATTGCGGTGTATAACTATGCCCATCTGCCGGCTTTGTTCAAGCCGCAGCGGCGCATCAGTGCAGAGGATTTGCCCCAGCCCGAGGAGCGGCTAGGGATCCTGGACCTCGCCATCCGCAAGCTGGCGAGCGCCGGCTATGTGTACATCGGCATGGATCATTTCGCCAAGCCCGAGGACGAACTGGCAGTGGCCCAACGCCAGGGCCGGCTGCACCGGAATTTTCAGGGCTATTCCACTTATGCCGGATGCGATCTTATCGGCTTGGGCGCCAGCGCCATCGGCAATGTCGGGCCCATTTACAGCCAGAATGCCAAGGATCTGCCCCACTACTACCGCAGCCTTGCGGCGGGCGAGTTGCCGGTGATTCGAGGCTTGCGGCTGTCGGCGGACGATCTGGCCCGCCGGGCGGTGATTCAAGGGCTGATGTGCCAATTTACCCTGGCCAAGGAAGCCATTTCCACAAGCTACCTTTTGGATTTCAACCGGCATTTCGCCCAGGAACTGGAGGAACTGGAAATTTTCGCCAAGCAGGGATTGGTGGAATTGAGCGAGGATTTCATTGTGGTTACTCCGCGGGGCCGCTTCCTGATCCGCAACATCTGCATGGTGTTCGACCGTTACCTGCGGGAGGATCGGGGCAGCACGCGCTATTCCCGCGCGATATGAGTCCGTTCTTGCAATGGGCCTTGGGGGCGGCCTTGCTGGCCGGTTTCATGGGCGGGGTGCATTGCGTCGGTATGTGTGGCGGCATCGTCGCCGCGGTGGGAGCGCCGGCGGGGCGCTCGCAACATCCCTGGCGGTTGCACCTTGCCTACAACGCCGGGCGCATCGCCAGCTACGGGGTGGCGGGGGCGCTGGCCGGGGCTTTGGGTCAGGGCGGCCTATTGTTCAGAGGTATCGCGCCGGTGCAGCAGGCCTTCTTCGCCATTGCTAGTTTGATGCTGTTGGCTATGGGGCTCTACCTGGCCGGAGCGGCGCCATTCGTAAGCCGCATCGAGGCGGTGGGGGGACGGCTGTGGGAGGCGGTGCGGCCTTACTCCCGGAGGTTTTTGCCGGCCGATACTCCGCCGCGGGCTTTCTTCCTGGGGACCTTATGGGGTTGGCTGCCTTGCGGCCTGGTCTACACCCTGCTGCTCACCGCCTTGGCCATGGGCAGCCCTTTGCAGGGGGCCATGATCATGCTGGCCTTCGGCTTGGGAACGCTGCCCAACTTGTTGGCGGCGGGCATGCTGGCCGCCCGCTATCGGACCCTGGTCAAGGCCAAGGGTCCGCGCATCGCCGCCGGCGCCTTGGTGGCGGGCTTCGGAATCTACGGCCTGTTTCGGCTGGGCCAAGGCTTGGCATTCGATGCCCAGGGCTTGCTTTGCTTGTAGCGGTCAGGCGCTCGTGGGTCGGCGGATGGATTCACTGGTTTGGAGCACGATCCTGATCGTGGCCGTGCTTCTTGTATAGATAAGCCATCACGGTGGCGACGAACAGGCCGAACAGCACGATAACGACGTTCACCCCCAGATCGGCCCGGATCATCAGGGCATAGACGCCCAGCAGCAGCAAGATGCTGATGTTCTCGTTGAAATTCTGCACCGCGATGGAGTGACCGGCGCCCATCAGCAGATGGCCGCGGTGCTGCAGCAGGGCATTCATCGGCACGACGAAGAACCCCCCCATGCCGCCGATCAGCACCAGCAGCCCCATGGCGATTCGCCAATCGGTGACGAAGACCATGGAGATCACCACCAACCCCATGGCGATGCCCACTGGCAATACCTTGACCGAGCGCTCCAGGCTCACCAGTTTCGCGGCCAGGGCGGAGCCTGCGGCGATCCCCACCGCCACTACCGCGGTGAGCTGGGTGGCTCTTTCCAGGTCGAATTTCAGCGCCAAGGCGGCCCAGGTCAGGATGATCAGCCGCAAGGTGGCGCCGGCTCCCCAGAACAGGGTAGTGACCGCCAGCGATACCTGGCCCAGGGGATCCTTCCACAGCAGCCAGAAGCAATGCCAGAAATCATGGAGGATGAAGAACAGCGTTTTCTTGGGCAATTTGTGATCGATGGCGACCTTGGGGATGTAGAGGTTGAATATCGCCGCTGTCATATAAAGCAGAAAAATCAGCAAGACCGCGAGGTCCGGGGCCGAATTCAGGCCGAGAGCCGAGATATGCAGGTCCGCCATGCCGAACAGCCGGTCGGCGGTGGCAGGGCTGATGAGAATGCCGCCCAAGATGGCCCCCAGGATGATGGCCGCCACGGTGAGCCCCTCCATCCAACCATTCGCCAGCACCAGCTTGGCCGGGGGCAGGTACTCCGTGAGAATGCCGTACTTGGCGGGGGAATACATGGCGGCGCCTATGCCCACCACTCCGTAGGCCAGCAAGGGGTGCAGTCCCAGCAGCATGGTCGCGCATCCGCCCATCTTGACGGCGTTGCTGACGAACATGACCCGGCCCTTGGGGAGGGCGTCGGCGAAAGGGCCGACGAAGGGCGCCAGAACGATGTAGGCAAATACGAAAAACTGCTGGAGCACCGGAGTTTGCCATGGGGGAGCGTCGAGTTGCGCCAACAGCGCGATGGCGGCGAACAGCAGGGCATTGTCGGCAAGGGCGGAAAAGAACTGGGCCGCCAGAATGGTGTAAAAACCCCTATTCACGGGTGAGGGTGCTCCCTTGCTCCGATGGGTCAGGCGGATTGTCGGATTCGTTTCCCGGTTTTCCGGGTCAATTGGCCGGCCTTTATACCACGAACGAGCGGAATTTCTGAATGATCCACGTTAGATCATTCCTTGCCATTCTTTACGAATGGCTTATCCGGGTGGCGCTTGAGCAGGATGTGGACGCAGGAAAAACTCAGCACCGTCTCTCCCCGCTGGTTATGGGTGGCGTAATCCATGCGGACCAATCCTCGATCGGGTTTGGATTGGGAGGGCCAAGCCTCCTTGACCGTCACGGTCACATAAAGCGTGTCGCCGGGCCGGACCGGCAGGCGCCAGCGTATTTTTTCCAGGCCCCGGCCGGCGGTATTGGCGGCCAGCAGAGCCCCGGTTTTTTGGAACAGCCGGAAGGTCAAGGCCAAGCTGTGCCAACCGCTGGCCGTTAGCCCTTGGAATAAGGGGTTTTGGCCGGCTGCTTCCACATCCATATGGAACGGCTGGGGATCGTAGAGCGTGGCGAAATCGATGATGGCGCTTTCCGTGACGGTGCAGCCCGGGGATTGAAACACCCGGCCGACATGGAAATCCTCGTAATACAGGTCCGCCGGTTTCAGCGGTGTTTTAGTCAGGGCGGAGGGGGAGGTCATGCGGGCTGTCCCTTGCGTCTCATGAACATCGCGAAATCCGCATCGACCATTAATTCATTCCGCTGATCGAGAATGGTGAAGCGGCCCGTCAACAATCCCCGGTCGGGTTTGGAGCGGGAAGGGCGGGACTCGATCACTTCCATGCGGGTGCGCAGCGTATCTCCGGGCCGCACCGGCTTGAGCCATTCCAGCCGGTCCATCCCCGGCGAGCCCAGGGTAGCCTGAAACAGTCCCGTGTCGAACAGCATGCGGAAACCCAGGGCCACGGTCTGGAAGCCGCTGGCGATGAGTCCTCCGGCCGGGCTTTGGGCGGCGGCTTCCACGTCCACGTGGAACGGCTGGGGATCGAATTGCAAGGCGAAGCGGATGATCTCCGATTCGGTGAGGGTGATCCCCGGCGATTCGAACAGGTCTCCAGGGTGAAAATCTTCTAGATAGCGCATCTTGGCAGGGTGTGATCCGGTCCGGGAAAAGGGGATTTTACCCGTTTCCGTTTTAGGGGGCCGATCACGCTGCCGTGAGGTGGCGC
>JAHFQX010000013.1 GCA_023259135.1 Betaproteobacteria bacterium
ACGAATAGCGTTTATCCGCTGCCCCCCACAAGCTTGCACGAGCCCCGCGCTGATTGGCGGCGGATAAACCTTGTTGGACTGAACCGCAGGGCAGGCGGTACTTATGGGGATTGTAAGGTTGCCGGAAGCGAAGTCAAATGGATGCCATGAAGCGAACGCGTTCGAGCGGGCGGAAGGCGACGATCCGGCGACGTTGGACACACCCATCCGGCGCGCCATGCCCCGCCCCATCGGTGCATTGAAGCGTCAATCGCCGGGCAGGCACGAGCGCATCCGCGGCGCGGGTCGAACCCCGGGCGCCGGTGGTGCCCACGGCTTTGCTCCGCGTGCTTCACGGCGGCCCGCGCAAGGGTGGACAGCGGCGGGCCATCGGAATCGGCGCGATCACCTGGAAGCGTCCGGCACCGCAGTGCGGACAGTCTGTCCACTCGATCTGCGCCACCCGCCGCATGAAATCCTCCACCGACTCCGTCACCACCGGATCGGGCGCGGGCGTGTCCAGTGCGGCGCGCACGGCGGCCAGATTCGCTGCCTTGTGCGCCGGCCCCAGCAAGCCATAGTGGCGGATACGCTTGAAGCCCGGTGGCAACACATGCAGCAGGAAGCGGCGGATGAACTCATCCGCCGCCAGGTGAACGACCTTCTTGCGGTTGCCGTGAGCGGAATCGCGCCCCCGGAAGCGGACGATGTTTCCGGCCATGCCAAGAATCCGCTCATTGGAAATCGCCACCCGGTGCGTGTAGCGGCCCAAATACTCCAGCACTTGCGCCGGACCGCCCAAGGGCTGCTTGGCATAGACCACCCAATCGTGGCGGCGCAGTGTCGCAAACAGATCGCGCCACGCCGCATCGTCCTGCGCTGCGTCGTAGCGTAGCCCGTTGCGCGCGGCATCGAGCGCGCTCATGAACTTGCCGCGGAACACGCGGGACAGCGCCCGCACCGGAAACAGAAAGCCGCGCTTGGGACTCACCCAGTCGCCGTCGATGGTCAGCGCCCCGCCTGCCACCAAGGCGTGCACGTGGAGATGCCTGCCAAGGTCCTGCTTCCAGGTATGCAGCACCAGCGTGAAGCTCGGCCGACCGCCCAACCAGCGCGAATTGGCGGCGAATTCATTGAGCGTGTCCGCCACTGCGCCGAACAGCAGCGCATAGAGCGTGCGCGTATCCGAGCCCGCCAGCCCGTTGACGGCATGCGGCAAGGTGAACACCAGGTGGAAATACGGCACCGGCAACAGCTCCCGCCGCCGTGCCGCGAGCCAGGCCTCCTTGGCGCGCGTCTGGCATTGCGGGCAATGCCGGTTGCGGCAGGAGTGGTACACGTGGCGCAGCACGCCGCAGTGGTCGCAACATTCGACATGACCGCCAAGCACTGGCGTGCGACAGGCGACAATGGCGTGCCACGCCTTCTCCTGGACGGCGGACAGGGGGTGCGTTTCGAGATAGGGCTGACCGTGGTTGCGCAGAATCTCGGCCAGGCCCAGGCCGCGGGCCACGCGGAGCTAGCGGGGTGGCGTGTCGAGCAAATCCAGTGGTGAGGGAGTGCCGGTGAGCTTGGCTTGTGCCAGGTGGAAGTAGCGCATGGTGGTCGACACGTGATTGTGGCCCAAGAGGCGCTGGATGGTGTGGATGTCGACGCCGGATTCCAGGAGGTGGGTGGCGAAGCAATGGCGCAGGGTGTGGATGCCGCCTGTCCTCCCCAATCCGGCGCGATCGCGTGCCGCGCAATACATGCGCTGTGCGGTCTGCGGGTCGATCGGCTGCGTGCAGGCTCGATTGGGAAACAGCCAGATGCGCGGGCGGCACAAGCGCCAATAGTCGCGCAGGGTTTGCAGCAAGGCGGACGAGAGCAGCGTATAGCGGTCACGGCCGCCCTTGCCCTGGCGTACCTTGATGCACATTCGGTCCGGGGCGCTCTCGATGTCCGTCAGTTGCAGCGCGCACACTTCGGAAACACGCAGCCCCGCGCCATAGGTGGTCATCAGCAGGGTGCGGGCACGCAAGTTTGCCGCGTGCTCGAACAGGCGGCAGACCTCCTCCCGCGACAGTACGCGCGGCAGGGTCTTGGGGACCTTGGCCATGGGAATATCAAACCGTTCCTGCGGTCGCCGCAGCACCGTGTCGTACAGGAAGCGGCAGCCGCAGGCCATCAAATTGACGCTGGCGTAGGCCAGTTTGCGCTCGACGATCAGGTGCAGCAGCCACGCCTGCACTTCCTCGATGCTCAGTAGATCCGGCGCGCGGCGGTAGTACTTTGCCAGGGCGCTCACCGCCGCCAAGTAGCTCTCGCGCGTGCGTGGCGAAAACCCACGCAGCACCATCGCCTCATCCATCCGTTGACGCAGTGTCGTCATCTCCGTCTCCTTGATCGAATCGGGGACATCCCCCGCGATCAAGGATCGAAGATTTCGACGTGAGTTGCAGCAGAGGGAGGAGTGGGATGACGGGTGGACGGCGCAGTGGGGAACCACCGCGGTAGCGGTTTAGTTCAACGTAAAGTAGATATCAAAAAAGCCCGATAAAGTGGAACATTACGCCGTATAATCCAGAAAAACAATGTTCTTCCCTTGATTTAAAACAGGTTTTAACACGACACATGGCAATGCCCACCGACAAACATGGCGCGGGGCCGGCGCGGCCCCTCCCACACTAACGGCTGACTCCGCCGACGCAGACGTACTTGATCTCCAGAAATTCCTCGATGCCGTAGCGGGAGCCTTCGCGGCCGATGCCCGATTGCTTCATGCCGCCGAAGGGGGCCACCTCGGTGGAAAAAATCCCGGTGTTCACTGCCACGATGCCATATTCCAGGGCCGTCGCCACGCGTAACACTCGGCTCAGGTCGCGGCTGTAAAAATAGCCGGCCAAGCCGTATTCGGTGGCATTGGCCAGGGCGATGGCTTCCTCCTCGGCGCGAAAACGGAACAGCGGGGCCACCGGGCCGAAGATTTCCTCTTGGGCGAGGCGCATGGCCGGAGCGACGTCAGCCAGCACGGTGGGTTCGAAAAAGCTGCCTCCCAGGGCGTGACGCTTGCCTCCCAGCAGGACACGGGCGCCTCGGGCGGTGGCGTCGGCCACCAGGGATTCGACTTTCTCGACCGCGGCTGGATTGATGAGGGGCCCCAGTTGGACGCCCGGCTCCAGGCCGTGGCCCACCTTGAGCTTGGCCACGGCCGCGGCGAATTTTTCGGCGAAGGCTGGATAGATTCCATCCTGGACCAGCAGGCGGTTGGCGCACACGCAGGTCTGGCCGGTGTTGCGGTATTTGGAAGCCAGCGCTCCTTCCACCGCCGCGTCCAGATCGGCATCGTCGAACACGATGAAGGGCGCGTTGCCGCCCAGTTCGAGGGAGAGCTTTTTGACGGTGGGGGCGCACTGGGCCATCAGCAGCCGGCCCACCTGGGTGGAGCCGGTGAAACTCAGTTTCCGCACCAGCGGATTGGCGGTGAGCTCCGCGCCGATCGGTTTCGGCCGGCCGGTGACCACGTTGAACACCCCGGGCGGCAACCCGGCTTGTTCCGCCAGCGCCGCCAGCGCCAGGGCCGAATAAGGCGTCTCGTCGGCGGGCTTGAGCACCAGGGTGCAGCCCGCGGCCAGGGCCGGGGCGGCCTTGCGGGTGACCATGGCGCAGGGGAAATTCCATGGCGTGATGGCGGCGCAGACCCCCACCGGCTGTTTCAGCACCATCAGGAATTTGTCGGCCTGATGGGGCGGCGGCACGTCGCCGTAGACCCGCTTGGCTTCCTCGGCGAACCATTCCACGAAGCTAGCCCCGTAGCTGATCTCGCCCCGCGCTTCGGCCAAGGGCTTGCCCTGCTCCAGGGTCATGAGCCGGGCCAGGTCTTCCTGATGGGCCAGCACCAGATCGAACCAGCGCCGCAGCACCGCCCCCCGTTGAGCGGCTGTGCGCCCGCGCCACTCCGGCCAGGCCCGCTGAGCGGCGTCGATGGCGCGGCGGGTCTCGGCGGCCCCCATGTCGGGAATGGTTCCCAGGGGCTCGCCGCTGGCGGGATTGCGGACCGCCAGCACGGCGCCGCTGTCGGCCTGGAGCCAGGCGCCACCGATGAAGCCTTGCTGCCTGAACAGCGTGGGATCTTGCAAGTCGATCATGATGGATTCCCGAAACGGAAGGGTCAGGGCATGGCCTTCAGCTTGCCGTGAGACGGTCGGGCGCGGCATTCGGCGAGCCAGCGGGAGAGTTGGGGATACGCGGACAAATCCAATTTTATTACCGATCCCAAGCGGAACACCGACGCTACGTTGAGATCCGCCGCGCTGAAGGCGTCTCCCAGCAGGTAAGCGCTCTTCGCCAATCGCTCCTCCAATATCCGGCACGGCGTGTCCAGTTTGTTGCGGGCGTTTTCCGCGACCTTCGGATCCCGCCTGTCTTCCGGAAGAAAGACCAGTTGAGTGAGCAAGGTGATCAAAAGGGGCTCCACCTCGGTGATGGCCCAGAAGCTCCACTGGTAGACATGTCCCCGGGCTTCCGCGGTGGCCGGCCAGAAGCCCGGCTTGCCGTATTTTTCCGCAAGGTACAGGTTGATGGCCAGGGATTCCCAGTAGATCTCGTCGCCGTCCCGCAGCGCCGGGATGTGGCCGTTGGGATTGATGGCCAGGAATTCGGGAGTGCGGCATTCGCCCTTGAAAGAAGTCGGAACATGGCGATAGGCGACGCCCAGTTCTTCCAGCATCCAGGCGCAGCGGGCAGCCCGCGATTGGGCGGTACCGTAGAGGGTGATCATGGTGGGGCTCCTTATTGGGGTTATGGGGAAAGCCGGACCAGCATAACTTTCCCGTTCCCGGTCCGCAAGGCGAGAGACCTTGGCCCGTTTCCGAGTGACGCACCGCCCCGGTCGCGGTGCTTCTCTCGGGTAAAGCGGCAGAACCCGGTTGATCAGGCGGCCGGTTTGTCTGCTTGCAGGGCCTTGGCCAGCAGTGCCTGGATTTCCGGCGCCAGATTGAGCTGCAACGCGGCTTGGCGCCCGCGCTCAGACATCTTGCCCCAGGTCTTGCGTACGATATCGACGAGCTTTCCTTCGTCATGCCGTTTGGCGAAGTCGGAGAAATAGTTCTCCAGAAACACCAGGCACGCCACGTCTTCCAACAACTGGGTTTCCGGGTCGAGTCTGAGCCGCTCCTTGCGAACCAGTGCCTGGACCCGGGCGATGGTGGTGTCGTCGTAGCCCACGTCCTTGAGGATTTTTCCCGCGGTCTCGGCGTGAAACTTGGCGAGGGTGGCGCGCCACCGATGATAGCCGGCCTTGTCCATGGGGTAGTCGCTGCGGGGAATAGTCCAGCGCCGGATGTGCTGGCAGCGGGCCGCAAGTCTGAGCGGTTCGGAGGCATCGGGCGCCAGCCGGTCGAGCCAGGCGCTCATGCGCCGGGCATAGGCGAGTTCCTTGGGCCGCGCTTGCTCGTCGACCTGTTCATGATGAGGGTCCTCGCGGTTGGCGGCATCGAAGCGGTCGATGGCTGTATTGAAGCGGTCAGGATGGGATGTCATGGCGATCGGGGCCGGTTGCGCCTAAATGGGGGCGAAAAATTCTAGCAGCAAACCCGGCGATTTTCCCGGTGGGCAACCCCCAGTCCGGTCAGCGATAATTTGCGCCCCCAGCCGCCGCCAGGAAGGTTCTTTCCGTTCCGTGCTCATGACGCCCCCCTATCGAGCCTGCCCGCGGTCGGCGATCTGCCGCCAGCTCTTGCCCCGGTCCTTGCTGATAAACACGCTGCGCTCGAAGGTGGCGATGGCGTATTCGCCCCTGTCCACGGGGTTCTGGGCCACGTAGGCCACGGCGTCCCGCTCCAGCGGCGGCAGCGCCACGGCCGTTTGCTTGCCCGTTTTCCAGTCCATCCGGCTGAGCAACGGCTTTCCGGCATAGGCGCTCACCCATAGGTTCGTTCCATCGTGATCGAAAAACATGGCAAGGGTCTGTCGTCCCTTGAGCAAGGACCGAAAGCTGCTGCCGCCGTCGGAGGAAATGAAGCCGCCGGTTTGGGTGGCGGCCGCCACCACTTGGTTGTCGGTGGGGTGCACGGCGAGGGCCATGGGCTCGCCGTCCAGGCCCTTCGCCTCCGCGCGGCGCCAGGAGAGGCCCTGGTTGACGGTGGCGTAGATGCCGCTCCCCTTCATCCGCGAGTTGGGATGGGGGTTGAACACGTAGACCGCGTTGCTGCCGTAGCCCGTCGCGAGCAAGTGGAAATCCGCCTCGCCCTCGAGCCCCAGCTTGTCCCAACTGCGGCCCATATCGCGGGAGCGTATGAGCCCGAGGGGATTCACCAGATTGGCGCCCTGGGCCGGATGTCCACTGCTGTAGAAGTATTCCCGGGTCACCGAGAAGCCCATGTAATCGTGATCCGGCCCCGGCATCTTGTTCCAGCGCCCATTCGCATAGACGGCGATTCCGTAATGGGCCGGAATCAGCAACTGCTTGCCGTCGGCGCTGTAGGCGAGACCGTGGACGTGGTGCAGGGATTCGGCCGCCATGGCAGGCACTGTGAGCGCCGCGCTCAGAAACATCACACCCAGGGTTGCGGAAAGCGTCTTGCTAGTGAAACAAATCATCGGAATCTCCATTTGGGGTTTGGCGGGTCGAAAAAATTGTCAGGCAGGATCACGCCGGATCATCAGCACTCGCGGCGGATGAATGAGTCCATCTCCTCGGGACGCGAGAACCCGGGAGCAGAGAAACGGGGGCTCGTGGCAGGCGTGGGCTCAGACGCATGATGGGTTGATATTGTTGCTGGTTAGAGCGGGGGCTGGGCAAGAGGTTCAGCCCGGCGCACGGTCGGCATCAGCCAGTCCCGCGAAAAAAAGTTGGTGTACGCGCCGTACCCCCTCGATCTTATGGCAGTGAGGCCCCGCACGCCTATTTACTGAAGTTTTTTTCTCGACCGGCTCCAACGCGCTGGGCCGGACGATGGCCACAACGAGTCTGAGTTCCATGGTGGTCCCCCGTTTGATTTCCGCCTCAACTTTCCCTCTGCCTGGGCGTTCCGGCTCCGGCACCGGCCCTGCGGATCGTGAATTCCTTCGCCAGCGCGTAAATCGCCGGAATCACCCGGTCAGGTCGCGTTTCTTCTGCTCGAATTCCTCGCGGTCGATTTCCCCCTGGGCGTAGCGTTCCTTGAGGATGTCGAAGGCGGATTTCCCCGCCGGGGGAGAGCCGGCCGCACCCGGCGATCCCGCCAGCCACTTGACCAGCACCACGATGCCGAGAATGACCAAAACCCAGAACAGCAACATCTGCAGCGCCCCCATGGCCATCCAGCCCCACCCCCAGTTTCCCATATCACCCCACATGATGAGTCTCCTTTCCGTCACTCCACGATCAACCGGCCCCGGAACATGCCCGTTTGACCGGAGATCCATATTCCCCCCGCCGTCTTGACTATCGGCGGCCTGCCGCCCTCAGGCGGGGGAAGAACGCTGGCGTCCTGGCCGCATAGGCCGCGTACTCTTCCCCGAACTCCGCCGCAGCGTCTTTTTCCTCGGCCCGGGCCAGGCGCGCATACATCCACGCCAGCACCGGGAACATGGCGAGCGTCACCAAGGTCGGCCATTGCAGCAGGAAACCGAACATGATGATCACGAAAGCCGCGTACTGGGGGTGACGGATCCGGGCATAGGGCCCGCCGCTGGCCAGGGCGTGCCGGCGCTGGGCCTGGTAGAGCGCCTTCCAGGCGTTGGCGAGCAGGATGAAGCCGGCCACGATGAGGATATTGCTGAGGATGTGAAAGGGGCCGAAATGAGGATTGGATTTCCAGCCGAACAGGGTTTCCAGCAAGTGGCCCGCATCGTGGGCGAAGAAGTCGATGCCCGGAAAGCGCCGGCCCAGCCAGCCCGACAGCAGGTAAATGGTCAGGGGGAAACCGTACATTTCGGTGAACAGCGCCACCAGAAATGCCGAGAAAGCGCCGAAAGAGCGCCAATCGCGGGGGGTCTGGGGTTTGGCGAAGCTGAAGGCGAAGACGACGAAGATCAAGGAGTTGATGATCACCAAGCCCCATAGCCCATAGGCAGGCGCATCGTTCATTTCCGCTCTCCCTCGGAAGGTTTTCTGTCCCGAGCCTTGTCGTTGCGGGCGGTGTCATGGTTCCCGTGCCCCCCATGCATGAACAGATGCATGAGCGGGCAGGCGAGCAGCAGCAGGTAGGGCAGGATCCCCAGCACGTGGGCCCGGTGCTCGGTGAACAGGAAGAAGCCGGCTACGGCGAGGAAACCAATCAGCACCCAGTTGGCCTTGAGCCTGAACCGGCGGTTGTCGTTGGCATCGTGGTCATGGGTCATGATGTTACTTCCTCAATAAACAGATACCGGGCAGGGAACGCCTTCAGGTGTGAACCATCGGAGGTTTCCGAGCAATACTTCATCCTTGTCGGTCACGGTCGGCTCGCCTCCATCACTCCACGATCAACCGGCCCCGGAACATGCCCATCTGACAGGAGAATCCATACTCCCCCGGCTGCTCTGGCAGGAACTCGACGGCCACGGTCTCTCCGGTGGGGAGTTTCGCGCTCTTGTTGAAATCCGGAAACAACACCATCTCGGAGCAGGAGGCGGTTTCTTCACGCCGGAAATTGAGCCGCACCGGCCGGCCGCGCCGCACCACGATGACGTCCGGGGTGTAGCCGCCTTTCACCAGGATCATGGCTTCCTGATAACCGCCGCTGGTCACGCCGGCGGTAAAGCCCTTCGACTTCTTGAGCCAGAAGAACCATGCGATGAAGGCGATCAGCCCGAGGCCGATGAAGGTCACGATCCAGCGATCCGGTGTCATCGATTAACTCCTTGAGGGTTTGAAATAGCGCAGGCGGTTGGCGTTGCTGACCACTGTCACCGAGCTGAAGGCCATGGCCGCCGCGGCAATCAGCGGCGACAGCAGTAGCCCGAAAAACGGATACAGCAGGCCCATGGCGACCGGGATGCCCAGCACGTTATAGAAGAAAGCGCCGAACAGGTTCTGCTGGACGTTCCTCATGGTGGCTCGGCTGATCTCGATGGCGGTGGCTACGCCGGTGAGGCTGCCCTTGATGAGGGTGATGTCGCTGGCCTCGATGGCCACGTCGGTGCCGGTGCCGATGGCCAGGCCGACATTGGCCTGGGCCAGCGCCGGCGCGTCGTTGATGCCGTCGCCCACCATGGCCACGGTCTTGCCTTCCAGTTGGAGTTTCTGGATCTCGTGGGCCTTATCCTGGGGCAGCACTTCGGCCAGCACCCGGTCCACGCCGACCTGGCGGGCGATGGCATGGGCGGTCCGATGGTTGTCGCCGGTGAGCATGATGACTTCCAGGCCGATGGCCTTGAGCCGGGCAATGGCGGCCTGGGAATCGGGCTTGACGGTGTCCGCCACCGCCACCAGCCCGGCGGCCCGCCCGTCCACGGCGACAAACATGGGGGTCTTGCCCCCCTCGGCGAGGCGGTCCCAGTGGCCGGTGAGTTCCGTGAGAGCGATGCCGCGCTCGGCCATCAGCCTGGCGTTGCCCAGGATGACCGGCCGGCCATCGATTTTTCCTTCGACGCCGTGGCCGGGAATCGCCGAGAAATCCCGAGTGTCCGACAGGCTCAGGCCACGGGCTTGGGCACCGCCGACGATGGCCTCGCCCAGGGGGTGTTCCGAGCCCCGTTCCAGGGAAGCGGCAAGGCGCAGCACGTCGGATTCATCGAACCCCGCCGCCGGAATCACGTCGGTGAGCTGGGGCTCGCCGCGGGTGATGGTGCCGGTCTTGTCGAGCACGATGGCATCGAGCCGCTTCGCGGTCTGCAGAGCGTCGCCGGAACGGATCAGGATGCCATTCTCGGCGCCCTTGCCGATGCCCACGGTGAGGGAAGTGGGGGTGGCGAGGCCGAGGGCGCAGGGGCAGGCGATAATTAGCGTGGTTACCAGCACGATGGTGGCGTAGATGATGCGCGGCTCGGGGCCGAAGTCATACCATGCCACAAAGGCGAGCAGGGCGAGGATCATCACCGCCGGCACGAAGTAGCCCGACACTGCGTCCACCACCCGCTGGATCGGCGCCTTCGATCCCTGGGCGTCTTGCACCATGCGGATGATGTTGGCCAGCGCCGTGTCCTTGCCCACCTTGGTGGCCCGGAAGCGGAAGCTCCCGGTCTTGTTGAGCGTCGCGCCGATGACTTCGTCGCCGGGATGTTTTTCCACCGGCACCGACTCTCCGGTGATCATGGATTCGTCCACGGCGCTGCCGCCTTCGATCACTTCGCCGTCCACCGGGATCTTTTCTCCGGGGCGCACCACCACGGTGTCGCCCGCCAGCACTTCCTCCACCGGCAAATCCATTTCCTTGCCGTCGCGGATCACTCGGGCGGTCTTGGCTTGCAGGCCGACGAGCTTGCGAATCGCCTCCGAGGTCCTGCCCTTGGCCTTGACCTCCAGCGCCAGCCCCAGGACGACGAGGGCGACCACCACCGTGGTGACATCCCAGAACACCTCCGCCAGGGCCGGATCGGGGAACAGCTCGGGAAACGCCACCGCCACCACCGAGTACAGGAATGCCGCGCTGATACCCAGGGCAATGAGGGTATGCATGTTGGCCGAACGATGCTTGAGCCCCTCCACCATGCCGGTGAAGAACTGCGATCCGGACCAGACCATCACCGGTACGGCGAGCAGCCCGAGCAGCGCCCACACCGTGCGGCGCTCGATGCTTCCCATGGGCATCCAATCGCGTAGCCCCGGAATTAAATCGGGATAACTGAATAGCATGACCGGCGCGGATATCAGTGCGGCAAACCAGAACTTGCGCATGAGCGTGCGGTATTCGCGAGCCTGCTCCGCGTCCTGGGAGCTAACGCCGGTTTCGGTCGAAGCGGGCGCGTCGGTTGCCTGGTAGCCGGCGGATTTAATGGCGCGGTGCAGGGCGGCGTGGTCGGTTGTCTTGGGCTGGTAAATGATATCCGCGGTGGCCGAAGCCGGATTGACCGTCGCCGATACCACGCCCGGGGCTTGTTGAAGGGCCTTTTCGACTTGGGTCACGCAGGAAGCGCAGCTCATGCCTTTGATGCCGAGCCGCAGCGTCGCCGTATCCGGCAGATAGCCGGTGCGCCGGATCGCCTCATGCAACCGGGCGAGGGAAGTGACCTCGGGACGAAATTCCACGTGAGCGGTGGCGGCGCTCAAATTGACCGACGCCCGCAGGACGCCCTCATGCTGTTGCAGCGCTTGCTCGATCTTATGGGCGCAGTGGGGGCAGGTCATGCCGCCGATGGCGATGCTGGCGTGCTCGGTGTCGGAACTCTGCGGCAGGCTTTCGGCTGGAGCAACCGCGACGTATGCCCCAGGATCGGCGTCGAACTTGGCATGACAATCGTGGGAGCAGAAGTAATAGGTCGTTCCCCGGTACGCCGTGGTTGCCGCGGCTTTCTCGGATTCGACAGGCATCCCGCACACGGGGTCGGTAACAGAAGCAGAAGTGTTGTTCATCGAATCGAATCCCTTTCTTTGTCCAAAGATCGTTAAAGCGATGTCTCGTGACACTTGAGATCGACCATCTGCCGCAGCGTGGTCTCCTCGGCAAGGAATGCCTCCACCGCATGGGGATCGAATTGGGTGCCCGACAGGCGCAGAATTTCCGCCTTGGCTGCGTCGTAGCCGCGGGCCTTGCGGTAGGGCCGGTCGGAGGTCATGGCGTCCAGCGTGTCGATGATGGCGAACAGGCGGGCCCCCAGCGGAATGGCGCCCCCGGCAAGGCCGTGGGGATAGCCGGTACCGTCATGGCGTTCCTGGTGGCTGAGGATTATTTCAGCCGCCGCGCCCATTTCGGGAATCTCCGATACGACGCGGTAACCGGTTTCCGGGTGGGTTCGCATGACGGCCCATTCTTCGGGGGTCAGTGGGCCTGGCTTCAGCAGGATCGCGTCGGGTATGGCGATTTTGCCGATGTCGTGGAGCAGCGCGCCGAAATGGATCTGCCGCAGCACGGCCAGGTCTCGGCTGAAATGCCGCGCCAGCACCAGGGTATGGCAGGCCACCCGTTTCGAGTGCAGTCCGGTCTCCCGTTCCCTGGCGTCGAGCAGCTCCGCCAGCATCTCGGCGAAAGCCGAGTTGGTTTCGTCCCCGGTGGCCGATTCTGGTGGCCCTTCAGTGGCTATTGTTTCTGGGCTACTGGTGGCCGATTCTGGTGGCCCTTCAGTGGCTATTGTTTCTGGGCTATCGGCGGCGGACGATGGGGCGAATCGAATGCGTGTCAGAAAACACGCCTCGCAGCAATCGTGTTCCCCGCTGCGCGCGAACACCGGAGAATCGATGGGACGGCAGCACAGTTGGCAGACCCGTGACGGGCCTTGTCCATGGGCTTGGGTATGAAGGCGGCCGTTCATGGCTCAAAGCTTTCCGGAACGGAGCACCGCCACTGCCCACCACAAGCCCAGCACCGCGGCCACCGCATAGCCGATCAGCCCGAGCAGCGGCAGGCCCTCCAGATGGGGGCCGGAATGATTCGACATCAGAATTGAAGAGGCGATGACGATGGCGGCGATGATCAGGCTGAAGGAGAGCCGGTTGCTGGCCCGCTCGATGCGCTGTTCCAGGCCACCGAGTGGCTCGTGGCGGACGCGCAGAGAGACTTCCCCCTTTTGCAGTTGGCGCAGTGCGGCCGAGAGGGTCTGCGGCAGGGCAAGGGCGGCGGCGCAGGCGGCGAAAACGATCGCCATCGTGATCGCCAGCGCCGTGCCCAGCGCCCAAGGGTTGAGCTTGTCCATGGCATCCCCCGATGGCCGGAAGTTATTTGGCGGACATGGACGGATTTTGCTGTTCCAGCATGTGCTCCATCATCATCTGCATCATGTCCATGCGCTGTTGCATGGCTTCGGGCGACATGCCCGGCCCGCCCCTGGGACCGCCCATCATGCCCCCGCCGCCGGGACCGCGACCCATCATCATCCCCATCGTGCCCATGCCTTCCCGCATGGTTTTCCAGTGTTCCTCCGAAAGCTTCTGGCGCTCCTTGGGGTCCTTGGCCTGGCGGATCTTCTCCATCTGCTCCCGCATTTTTTTATACCGGGCCTGCATATCGCCGTAGAGCTTGTCCATGTCCATGGGCGCGGCGGCGCCGGGCGCCGGCTTCTTCTCCGCCCTGGGGGCGGTTTGGGACAGGGCGTAGGGCGCGCCCAGGGCAAGCGTGGCCAGGGTGGTGTAAAGCGCAAGCTTTTTCATGATGGTTTTTCCTTTCGGGTTGATGAAACAAAGCGACCGTCCGAATCGGCGGAGGTTTGGAAAGCTTGAGGATTCAGTTCGCCACCCGACTGCTGCGGAAAGGCTACTCCCCGCGACATGAAACGGTTTTTGATCTGGGCCAAACATGCCCGCCATCCGGAACCGGTCCCGTGTCGCATGCCCGGAAAGCAGGCGCCCGATCTCTCTCCGGTTGATTGAAAAACGCGGTTACTTGGCCGGCGTGGGCTGACCCTGGGACTTCATCAGTTGGTCCAGCGTCATCTGCATCATATCCATGCGCTTTTCCATCGTTGCATGGTGTTTCATCATGTCGCCCATCATTTCTCCCCCCATCATGCCGCCACCTGGGGCGCCGCCCATCATGGCCATGCAGTCCTGGGGTCCTTCCATCATCATCGCTTGATTGGCCGCCATCATGCTTTCCCGCATGGTTTGCATGTGCTCCCGCAGCAGTTTCTGGCGCTCCTTGGGGTCCCTGGATTGGGCGATTTTCTCCGCCTGGGCTTGCAGTTTTCGGGTGTTGTCCTTCAGTTTCCGCGCCGCCTTGTCGGCCTTGGCCGAGGGGGCGGAGATGGCTTTCTGAGCGGCGGGAACGCCCTGGGTGGCGCCGGTTTGCTGTTCGGGATGGTGCTCCTCGACCGCCGATGCGGAAGCAGGCGCGCCAAGCGCCAGGGCGGTGAGGACCGCGATCCATGGAGTCTTATTCATGGCTTTCATTCCTTTCTGCTTGAGTTGAAAAATAGCCGTGGAGGGGATCTGGCACGGGACGGCATGGCTGGCCGTCGGCATAGTCCGAGCCATGGCGTTTGCTGGTGTCTGGCCCCGTGCGAAAACCCATCCGTTTCATTTTGTCCCGTTACTTGCGAAGCGATCGTTAGAGTCTATTCCTTCCGAGCCCTCCGGTGTTGCGGAATCGGCCGGGGACGGGGTCTTCCGCCGCTGGGCGATCCCAATCACCGCGGCCAGCAGCAGGAAAATCAGTGAACCCCAGCCCCACACATGGGCGTATCCCGGCATGGCGAACAGGGGCACGGTGGCGTAGGCGAGCGCCAGCGCTGCCCATACCGCGAACACGATGACGAGCAATGCGATGTCTTCTTTCATGGCCTGGCTTCCGTTAGTGCCCGCCGGGTTCCCCGGCCGCTTCGAAGGGCAGGGCTTGGATCATCTCGAAGGCGAGCGCGGTGAACAGCGCCATGGCGCCCACCAGGACGAGAATGGACAGCGGGCCAATCCAGACACGCACGGCCGGGGCAGTTCCCTTCCAATGCACCGCGGGCAGCATGCTCTCGCCGGACGGGGAAACGGGAAGCAGGGTGCGAAACAGCGCAAACAGGTAAACGAGCAGCGCCAGCGTCATGAGGGCGCCTCCGATCCCCACCCCGTTCATGAGCGTTGACCAGAGCATCGGCGCCTCACCGGAATAAGCGATGTCCAGCAGGCGCCGGGGAACGCCGAGGTAGCCGGCGGCGATGCCGGCGCCGCCGAAAAACACCAATCCGGCAGTGACCAGATAGGGCAGCCGGGCCAGAAGCGGCGGGTTCCACAACGGTCGCCCGGCGATGGCGGGGATGATGTAGCACAAGATACCCAGGAAAGTGAGGGTCACGGTGCCGAGCGTGAGGAAATGGAAATACCCCGGCACGAAGAATGTGTCTGAAAGCAGGGGAGCGATCTTTTCCTGGATCAGCACGAAAGAGAAGGTCCCGCCCAGGGCGAGATTGACGACCGCCATGCCCATGGCCGCCATCGCCGGATTGCCCCAGGGCAGCATTCGGATCCAGCCGAACAGCCCCCGCGCGCCATGGGCGCGGGCATGCGCTTCCAGGGAGGCCACGATCACCAGGAATACCATCACGGTCGGCACGCTGATGAACAGCGACAGCAGCGATCCGATCACTCGCACCGGCTCGGCCAGGTTGGGTTCCAGGAACATGTGGTAGAGAGACGTGGGCGGCACGAAGATGAGGTAGAGGGCGAACACGATCTTCGAGAACCGAGCGCCGAAGATGGACTTCACGCCGGATACGGTCTCCATCAGCACGGTCCACACCAGCACGGTGGCCATGAGCGGCAGATAGTGCATGTTGTGGAACAGGATGTGCCATCCGGTCGAGTATTCGGCCGGCAGCGGCGCCAGGCCCAGGGCCCAGCGGGCCGCGGGGAAGAACGCATAGACGGCCGCCACGCTGCTGACCATCAGCAGCCCGGCCCAGGCCACGCTGGCGAAGCTCACCACGGGCCAAGTGGAAATCCTGCCGGCGAAGCGGGGCCTGAGCGCCGTGGCAACGCCCGCGACGGCGACGCAGAACAGCCCGGCGGCGAGCAGGAGGTAGCCCAGGTAGAAAGCCGCTACCGCGGGGGAGGGGGTTCCCGCCAGTTCCGGCGGCGCGTCGTAGAGCAGCGGAAGGCCGCTCCATACCGCGTATCCGCTCGACAAGAAGCCCGTGAACATCAGGGCCAGGCCGGCCCACGCCAGGGCGCGCCAAGCGATGCGCCCGCCCTTCACGGTGGATACCGCGCCGAACACCAGCAGCAGTCCGACCTGGGCGAAGTAAAGCCAGTAGAAAAAGATGTTGACCCCGTGCAGCGTCATCGACCGGTAGCCGTTGAGCGGAATCATTTCGATGAAGCCGGCGCGGGCAAAGGCGGTGGCTGCGCCGAACACCACGCCCACCGCGAGCGCCAGCAGGGCCGCGCCGAAGCAAAGCTTGAGCAACAGCTTGTCGCCGGCCGGCAGGGCCTTAAGACCTTCAGTGAGGCGGGGCGGATTCATGGCTGGACTCTGGGTTCCGGGATTCGGTGACGATGATCTTGCCTTGCATGCGGTCATGGGCCAAGCCGCAGTACACGGTGCAATAGAGCAGGTATTCCCCCGGGCGCGTGAATTTCAGTTGCTGCTCGACCAAGGTCTTGGGCCGCAGCCGGGTGATGCGGCTGGCATCGCCGAGATGAAACGATGCGCCGTGGGTGGTGTCCACCGCCATCATGCGGAAGCGGTAGGGCACGTTGGCTTCCAGCCGCAGCACCGCGGGCTTGTAGCCCCACTGGTAGGCCATGAGATAGACCTCCACCGCTTTGCCTTCCGCATGGTCCGTCGCCGGCTGATCGGCGGCCGATGGGCTCTCGGCGCCGTGACCCGCCCCGTGCATTCCATTTTCAGCGGCTCCCCCGCCGGCGGTGGGTTCCGGCCCGCCATGGGTGCCATGTCCGGCCATTGCCGGGGATGCCATGGCCATGGGGCCCGGCCGCACGCTGCCGTCGGGGAGTTGGTTGGCTGCGATGAACTGCTCGACCCGGCGCTTGAATTCTTCGACGTCCGGCCCGCCGTCCCGGACCTCGTGTCCCCCGTGGCTGCCGCCGCTCGCTTCCGGCTCGACGCCGGCGGCCAGCAGGTTGAGCGGCACGGCCCCATAGGCGGCCCACAAACCATAGAGCCCCACCACACCGAATCCCGCGGCGGCGATAAAGCCGCGCCGGGTGGTGAAATGGGGTTTTCCGTCGGGATGTTCGCTCATGGGTTTACTTTCCGGGGGGCTTGTCTGGGAATGCAGCGCCGACGTTTCTCGGCCGTCACTGATGTCCGCCCACGTGGCCGGCGCCGGGGGCGAACCGCGCCTGAACCGCGGATTGTCCCGGAAAAGTGACCGATACCGCCACCGTGGTGTCCGCGCCGATTTGAAATTTTCCGGTTCCCTTGAGCACGTTCTGCCCCGCCGAGGCGAGCCGCACGGTTTCCTTGGCCTTGCCGGAGAGCACCGTGGCGCTGCCCGAGACGCCTTGGGTTTCCACCCGCTTGCCGCCGGGGCCCAGCACGTAGATCGTAAGCTCGTTGGACTGCGCCACCAACTCGAAATGGTAGGGACCGGCGTCCTGTACCTGCCCGCCGTGGTGGGCGGGGATGGAATCCGCCCAGGCTTCCGGCCCGGCCAGGAGGGATAAAGCGAATGGCCCGGAAGCAGAAGCGGCCACCAGGGCCAAGGCAAGGCCGAGTTTGCGCAGTGTTAAGTTGGGCATTTTGCGTTTTCCTTTCGTTTCAGCAGGGCTGTCAGAAGGTATGCCGTTCGTGCAGCGCCAGCAACCGTTTCAGCGGCGGCTCGCCCCACAGGGAGAACATGAGCGGCGTGAGCAGGGTATCGAGGAGGGTGGAACTGACCAGTCCGCCGAAGATCACCACGGCTACCGGGTGCAAAATTTCCTTGCCCGGCTCGCCGGCCGCCACCATTAGCGGCACCAGGGCGAAGGCCGCCACCAACGCGGTCATCAGCACCGGCGTCAACCGTTCCAGGGAGCCGCGGATGATCATCTTTTTGCCGAAGCGCTCGCCCTCGAAGGTCACCAAGTTGATGTAATGGCTTATTTTGAGAATCCCGTTGCGGGTGGAAATGCCGGCCAGCGTGATGAAGCCGATGAGGGAGGCCACCGACAGGGGCTGTCCGGAGAGCCACAGGGCGATCACGCTGCCCACCAGGGCCAGCGGGATGTTGCCCATGATCATCAGCGACAGCACGGCGGAACGGTAGCGGCTGTAGAGCACCAGGAAGATCATCGCAAGCGACACCAGCGACAGCCAGGTGATGAGTTGGGTGGCTTCTTCCTGGGCTTGGAACTGGCCTTCCAGGCTGGTGAAATAGCCTTCCGGCAGAGGGTGCGCGGCAAGGTCGGCGCGGATTTTTTGAATGATCTCCGCCATATCCCGGCCATCGGTGTTGGCCAGCAGCACGATGCGGCGGCGCCCGTTGTCGCGGCTGATCTGGTTGGGGCCCACCGCGTCCTCGATGCTGGCGATGTGGGACACCGGGACGCGTCCGCCGGGCGTTTCGATGAGCAGGCTGGAAAGGCCGTGCTGGGAGCGGTCGTGCTCCGGGACGCGCAGCACCACGTCGAAGCGGCGGTTGCCGTCGATGATCTGGGAAATTTCCTCGCCGCGGATCAAGGTCTGCAGGGCGTCCAGCACCGCGCCCGGCGTGACCCCGTAGGCCGCGGCGCGGCTGTAGTCGAGGCGCACCTGCTGTTGGGGGATGAGCACCTGCTTCTCGATTTGCAGATCCACCAATCCCGGAATCCCGGCCAGGCGGGTTCTCATCCCTTCCGCCAGCCCCCGCAGGGTGTCCAGGTCGTCGCCGTAAATCTTCAGGGCGATTTGCGCGCGCACCCCGGAGAGCAGGTGGTCGAGCCGGTGGGAAATGGGCTGGCCGATGCCGATGACCGCGGGGAGCACGGCGAGCTGGTCGCGCAGCTCCCGCATGATGGCTTCGCGGCTGCGTTCGGAGCGCTTCAGGTCCACGTCGATCTCGCTGGAGTGGACCCCTTCCGCGTGCTCGTCCAGTTCGGCGCGGCCGGTGCGGCGGCCTACCTTGATGACCTCGGGCACCCCCATGATGAGCTGTTCCGCCATGCTGCCCACCCGGTTGGACTCGGACAGCGAGGTCCCCGGATTGAGCAGCAGGCTGATGGTGAAGGTGCCCTCGTTGAACGGCGGCAGGAAGGAGCGGGCAAAGAACGGCACGCTGGCGATGGCCAGCGCCACCGCCGCCAGCGCGCCGCCCAGCAATAGTCTGGGGTGCTCGAAGGACCACTCGAGGAGCCGGGTGTCCCACTGCTTGAGCTTTCGCACCAGGGGGCTGTATTCCTCCCCGTGGCCGCCGGCGCCGCGGCCGGGGAGGAATCTCCAGCGCCGCCGGGACGGGCCAGGGTCATGGGCCGCCGCGACCGAGGGCAGCAGGTAGTAGCACAGCACCGGTGTCACCGTCACCGAAATCAGCATGCTGGCCAGGATCGAAATGATGAAGGCGGTGCCCAGCGGCGCGAACAGCCGGCCCTCGATGCCAGAGAGGGTGAACAGCGGCACGAACACCAGCACGATGATGATGGTGGCGTAGACGATTCCCGACAGCACTTCCTTGGTGGCGGCGGCGATGACGGGAATGGCGGGCTTGGGGTGCTCCGCCGCGGCGTTCAGCCTGAGCCGCCGCAGGATGTTCTCCATGCCGACGATGGCATCGTCCACCAGGGCGCCGATGGCGATGGCGAGGCCGCCCAGGGTCATGGTGTTGATGGACAGGCCGAAGTAGCGGAACACCAGGGCCGCCACCAGAATGGAGAGCGGAATGGCAGTCAGCGAAATCAGGGTGGTGCGGACATTGAGCAGGAACAGGAACAGCACCACCGCCACCATGAGGGCCCCGTCGCGCAGCGCCTCCTCCACGTTGCTGATCGAGTGGTCGATGAAGTCCGCTTGCTTGAACAGAATTTCCGGCGCCGCCATGCCCGTTGGCAGGCTTTTGCCGAGGTCCGCCAGGGACTTCTCGATTTCCGCGGTGAGCTTCACCGTATCGGCTCCGGGCTGTTTCTGCACCGACATGATCACCGCGGGCCGGGCCTTGAAGCTGGCATCCCCGCGCTTCTGCCGGGCGGCGAAATCCACCTGGGCGATCTGCTTGAGCAGAATGGGCTGGCCTTTCGCGTAGCCGACCACCACTTCCCGCAAGTCTTCGAGGCGCGTGGTGCGGCCGATATGGCGGATCAGGTATTCCTTGGCGCCGGCATCGAGGAAGCCGCCGCTGGTGTTGGCGGCGAAGTTCTTCAGGGACTTCTCCAGATCGTCCAGCGCCACGCCGACGTCTTCCATCTTGAGCACGTCGGGCGTCACCTGGTATTGCTTGACCTCGCCGCCGATGGTGATGACCTGGGACACGCCGGAGACGGTGAGCAGCCGCGGCCGCAGCACCCAGTCGGCGTACTCCCGCACTTGCATCGGGCTGATCCGGGACGGGTCGCCCTGCAGGGCCACCAGCATGATCTCGCCCATGATGGAGGAGATTGGACCCATCTGGGGAGTCACGCCTTCGGGGAGCTGCTCCTTCACCAGCCCCATGCGCTCGGCGACCTGCTGGCGGTTGAGATAGATGTCGGTGCCCCAGTCGAACTCCACGAACACGATGGCGAGCCCCACGCCGGAGACGGAGCGCACCCGGGTTACGCCCGGCATGCCGTTCATGGCGGTCTCGATGGGAAAGGTGACGAGCTGCTCGACTTCCTCCGGAGCCATCCCTTCGGCCTCGGTCATCAAAGTGACGGTGGGCTTGTTGAGATCGGGGAACACGTCCACCGGCATCTGCTTCAGGGTGAGGGCGCCGTATACCACCAGCAGCAGCGACACGGCCATCACCAGCAGCCGCTGCCTCAGGCTGGAATCGATGATCGCATTGAACATGGCGCGCTCTTATCTCACCTGGCTCAACAGGGCCGCGCCGATGGTCACCACCCGCTCGCCTCCGGCGAGTCCGGATACAACCGCGACCTCCGCGCCGCTGACCGGCTGGATGCCGACCCGGCGCGGAGCGAAGCGCTCGGCCGAGGCGTGGATCCAGACGAGGGTTTCGCCGCTGCCGGATTTCGCGACGGCGCCGGCAGGAAGGAGGACGCCCCGCGTGGTTTGCTTGCCCTGCACGAAAAGCTTCAAGGGCTGCCCGACGGACAGGGGCGGCAGCGGGGGCTCCAGCCGGAATTGCAGCGGCACGGTCTGTTCCTTGAGCGCATACCCGGAGCCGAGGAAGGTCAGTTTTATCGGCTTGCCGTTCGCGTCCTCAGCGCTGGCCGCGGAAATTTTGCCGGTGAGGCTCATGTCGTAGGCCACCGCATCCAGCCACAGCCGCTGGGGATTCACGATTTCGAACAGGACTTCCTTCATTTCCACGACCTGCCCCGCCGCGGCGCTGGCGACGCTCACTACCCCGGAGACCGGCGCCACCAGGGCCTGGCGCCGGTACAAGCTGGCTCCCACCGCTTCCTTGCGGGCCTTGAGGCTTTCCAGCTCGGAGCGGGCGGCGTCGATTTCTTTCTGGGGAATGCTGCCCGTCAATTGCTCATAGCGGGCGAGTTTCTTTTCCGCGAGCCCAAGCTGGCCGGTGAGCTCGGCGAGGTTCGCCTGCTGGTTGCCGCGCTCGATGCTTCCCGCCACCGGCGCCAGGTAGGCGAGGATCTGGCCCTTCGCCACTTTTTGTCCGAGATAAGGCAGGCCCTTCGGGCCGGGCTCGATGCGCCCCGTCTGAGCCGCCTGCACTTTGCCGCTGGCGTTGGGATCCGGCACCACGTGGCCCTTGAGCTCGGCGCCCAGGGCAATGTCCTTGATCTCGGCCTGCAGGGTGCGGATGCCGAACAGCCGCTGGGCGGCTTTAGGCACGAACACGCTGCCATCGGGCAGGCGCGCGGGAGAGGCCGCGGCGCCGGTCGTTCCCGGCACTCCGCCCGCCACGGCGGGGACGGGTCGGGTGGCGTCTTGGCCGTGATCCTCGTCGCCATGGGCGCGGGCGGCGGTGGCCGCAACCAGGCAGAGAAGCAACGGGACGAATCGGATAAAAGTCATGGCGCCTCCTCAATTTTCCTGCGGCCGCGGCGCAGGAGGATAACCGCACCGACAATGACCACCGCCCCCGCGATTCCGCCCCAGGTCCAGGCCGAGGCTGCAACGCCGAGCCCGGAGGCCTTGGGCGCGGTGGCCGGCGCGGGGATTTCCAGGGTTCCGATCAAAATATCGTTGACTTGCCCTGCCTCGACGGTGAAAACCAATTCGTGTTTTCCCGGCATGGCGAGCCAGTTCCCCGTGGCTTCATAGGCGCCGTCGGCGGTGGCTTTCGCTTGCAGCTTGCGCCCGGCGCTTTCGATTTCGATCTTGGCATCGAGAATCGGCTCGTTGCTGGCGGTGCGGTCCAGGTAAAGGACGAGCTTGCCGCTGTCGGCAACCGCGAGCAGCGCGAATTCGGGTGTGGCCAATTCGAGCCGGCCGCCGCCCGCGGAGGCTAGTGGCCCTTGAGTCGCTATTGGAGCGTCGCCGTGATCCTCGTCGCCGTGAGGGAATGCCGGGACGGCGATGCAGAGCAGCGACAGGGCCAGCCCAGGGGCCAGCCGCCGCCGCAGGCCGGCTTTCGAAAAAACGGTCATGGCAAGACTCCAAGAGCTTGATTCAGAGTGCCGCGGGCCGCTCCCGCCAGCATCGTTTGCTGGGCCCAAGCCGCTTCGGCTTCCCAGAGGAGGGTGCGGACCCGCATCAGGCTGGAGAGATCCAGTTCCCCCAAATCGAAGGCTTTTTGCTTCAGGCGCAAATGCTCCGCGGCGAGGTTGCGCTGTTGTTCGGCCAGCCGCGATTGCTCCAAGGCCGCTTGCAGGGCCTGGCGGGCTTGCCGGATTTCGGCCTCGACGGCCACCTGAGTCTGCCGGTAAGCGGCCTGGGCGCGGGTCAAGGCGGTCTCGGCTTCGGTGAGCAGGGGCCGGTTGCGGGCTTCGGTGGCGAAAGGCAGGCGCAGGCGAATACCGATCCGCTGCCGGTACGATTCCCCGAAGGCGTCCCGTTCGCTGCCCGTCACCAGTTGCAGTTCCGGGGGGGCCCGCGGGCTTTCCCGCACCACCCGGGCCTTGGCCTGGGCGGCGGCGATGGCGGTGCGGGCGGCTTCAAGGCGGGGATGGGTGTCCGGCGCCGTCGCCGCCGGGGCGGGTTCGTCGCGGTCCGGGGGCGGGGCGCTATCGCCGGTGAAAGCCCGGTAGCGCTCCAGGGCTTGGGCCAGGGCGGCTGCGTGGCCCAGCACGGCGCTTTGGGCGGTCAAGGTTTCGTTCCGCGCCAGCAGCAGGTCGGCGTGGGCCAGATCGCCGGCTTGCACCCGCCGGCCCACGTCCCGCTCCAAGGCTTGGGCGGTGACTAGCCTTTGCCGGGCCAGCCGCGCTTGGCTGTCCGCCAGCGCCACTGCCCAGACCAGCCGGCGCAGCTCGCCGGCCAGCGCCAGGCGTCTTTCCGCCAGGGCGGCCTGCCATTCGCCGCGCTCCGCGCCGGCTTGCCCGAGCCGCGCCCGTTGTTGCCCCGGCAGCCACAGGGGCAGGTCGATGTCGGCTTCCCATTCCCGGCGGCCCAGGTCGTTGTTCCATTGGTCGGTGCGGTGGGTCACCGCCACCGCCGGCGGGGCGGGCAACAGACTCCACGCCGCGCTGTCGCGGGCCTGCAATTCCGCCTCTCGGGCTTCCAGGGCGCGGGCTTCCGTATCCCGCTCCCAGGCTCGCTCCAGAGCGTCCCGCAGCCCGCCCGCGGCGGCTACGGCCGGCAGCAAACCGATCAGAATCCAGAGTATCCGCATAGCCTGTCCGTCACAAAGCGAATCCATGAAAAAACGGCGGGGTAATTCGGAGTTGACCTACCCTCCTCGAAACGGGATACAGCATGCCCTTTGCTCCCCCACGGGAACCTGACAGGTTGATTACAAACTTGTAATCTTCCGCAACTTGGCTTGCCGCTGCTGCACAATCCGAACTGAGCTGTTTTACGAGGGATTCGGTTATGAAGATTCTCATCGTCGAAGACGAGCCGAAGACGGGGGATTACCTGCGCCAGGGTTTGTCCGAGGCGGGCTTCGTCACCGACCTGGTGCGGGATGGCGTCGATGGGCTGCACCAGGCTCTGCATGAAAGCTACGACCTGATCGTCCTCGACGTCATGCTGCCCAGCCTGGATGGCTGGCGGGTGCTGCAATCCATTCGCGGCGCCGGAAAAGAGATGCCGATCCTGTTCCTGACCGCCCGGGATGGCGTGAACGACCGGGTCAAGGGACTGGAGTCCGGAGCCGACGACTACCTGGTAAAGCCCTTCGCTTTTTCCGAACTGCTGGCGCGGGTGCGGACCCTGTTGCGCCGCGGCGCCCGAACCCATGAGCCCGATACCTTGCGGGTCGCGGACCTGGAAGTGGATTTGCGGCGCCGGCGGGTGATGCGGGGCGGGCGGCGCATCGATCTGACCGCCAAGGAATTCGCGTTGCTGGAGCTGCTGACGCGGCGCCGGGGGGAGGTGCTGCCCCGCTCCCTGATCGCTTCCCAGGTATGGGACATGAATTTCGACAGCGACAGCAACGTGGTGGAAGTGGCGATTCGCAGATTGCGGGCCAAGGTGGACGACGACTTCGAGCCCAGGCTGATCCGCACCGTGCGGGGCATGGGCTACGTTCTGGAAGCGGAAGACGCCCCGCGGTGAAAAGGCCCTCCATCACGCTCTGGCTGAGCTTGGTGTTCGCCGTCGCTGCCGCTACGGTACTGCTGGGAGTGGGCCATTTCCTGCGCCAGTCGGTGGAAGATCACTTCGCCCATGGGGATGCCGAGGAATTGAGCGGCAAGCTGGAATTGATCCGCCATCTGCTGGTCAAGGTCCGGAGCACGGCGGAGCTGGACGCTGTTCCCCAACAATTGGAGGATGCCTTGGTGGGCCATGCGGATCTATCGGTGCTGTTGAGAGATTCACGGCGCCGCATCTGGTTTGCCGCCGGCGGCGCGGATTTTCCCGTGGCGTTGCTGCAAGCCGCCGCGGCCCAGCCCCGGGCTTGGCAGCAAGGCCCGCGGCTGTTCCGAGGCCTCGCCGCCGCCGTGCCCACCGGCATCGCCGGCGAGCCCCCGTTTACCTTGGCCATCGCTCTGGACACCACCTATCACGGGGAATTCCTCGACAAGTTCCACGACGCCCTGTGGGTGGCGCTGGCGGTGGGGGCCTTGCTGATGGCCGTGGCCGGCTGGGGCGCGGCCTACCGGGGCTTGGCGCCGTTGCGCCGCATGGCCGTGGTGGCCCGCAATGTTTCGGCGAACCGGCTCACGGATCGGTTGCCCCTGGATCGGGCGCCGGCGGAATTGACCGAGTTAGGGGCCGCCTTCAACGACATGCTGGGCCGGCTGGAGGATTCGTTCCGCCGCCTGTCGGATTTTTCCTCGGACCTGGCCCACGAGCTGCGCACCCCCATCAGCAATCTGATGACCCAAACCCAAGTGGCTCTTTCCCGTACCCGCTCCGCCGAAGAATACCGGGAAGTGCTCTATTCCAACCTGGAGGAATACGAGCGTCTCGCCCGGATGATTGCCGACATGCTGTTTCTCGCCCAGGCTGACCACGGCTTGGCGGTTCCCCATAAAGAGCCCGTCGATCTGGCTGCCGAAGTCCGGCAGCTCATCGAGTTCTACGAGCCGCTGGCGGAGGAGGGCGGCGTGAAGCTGATCTGCTTGGGCGGCGGCGTGGCGCCGGGCGATCGCATCATGATCCGGCGGGCCATCGGCAATTTGTTGTCCAACGCGATTCGCTTCACGCCTCGCGGATGCGCAGTCTCGGTGACCCTGGAACAGGGCGCGGAGGCCGTGGTGACAACGGTGGAGAATCCCGGACCGGAGATCCCCCCTGAGCATTTGCCGAGAATCTTCGACCGGTTTCACCGGGTGGATCCCTCCCGCCACAAGTCCAGCGACGGCGCGGGGCTGGGGCTGGCCATCACCCGCTCCATCATCGAGGCCCATGGAGGAGTTATCCAGGTATCCTCGGGCCACGGAAAAACCCGCTTCGAGTTTTCCCTGCCCCGGAAAACCGGCGGCGGTGGCCATGACGAAGCCAAGGGGGACGGAGCGGCAAGCGCATCTCGTCACCGCTTTCTGGAAACAGGCTGAACGGATGTTCCCTAAGCCTTGGTATCTCTACCTCATCGAATGCGCCGATGGCAGCATCTATACCGGCATCACGGTGGATGTGGCTGCGCGATACCGTGCCCACGCCTCCGGGAATGGATCGCGCTATATGCGAGCCCACCCGCCCCAACGCTTGCTTGCGGTGATCGAGTACCCGGACCGCTCCGCCGCGTCGCAAGCCGAGTGCCGGATCAAGAAGCTGCCGGCCGGGGAGAAACGCGCTTA
The DNA here is from genome assembly GCA_023259135.1 of Betaproteobacteria bacterium. Taxonomy (GTDB): domain Bacteria; phylum Pseudomonadota; class Gammaproteobacteria; order Burkholderiales; family JAHFQX01; genus JAHFQX01. Next base: position 25,886 of record JAHFQX010000013.1, read on the forward strand.
CGCACGGGCTGTGCCGGCAAAAAGGGACTCCGCCGGAAACTGGGTTGGCGATGCCGATGGGCCGATGCCGCCGGATCGCCTTGTGCCGGTTCCATGAACTTCCTCGCCCATGCCCTGCTGGCGGGACCGGACCCCGTGGATCGCTTGGGTGGGATGTTGGGCGATTTCGTGAAGGGATCGCTGCCTGCGGGATTGCCGCTGCCCGTGGCGGCAGGCGTGGAACTGCATCGCCGGATCGACTCTTTTGCCGACACCCATCCGGCGTTCCGGCGCAGCCGGGGCCGGGTGAGCCCGGAGCGGCGCCGTTACGCCGGCATTATGATCGACCTGTTCTACGATCATTTCTTGGCGGTGCATTGGGAGCGCTACAGCGCCGAGCCGCTGGGGGATTTCGCCGCCGGCATCTACGCCTTGCTGTCCGATCATGGGGCGTTGCTGCCGCCGCGCCTGAAGCAGATCCTGCCCTATATGCGGGACCAGGATTGGCTGAGCGGCTATCGGTTGCCGGAGGCCATCGGCATGGCTTTGGACCGCATGGCTCGGCATCGCCTGACCCGCCCCAATCCTCTGGCGGGATCGGGGGATGAGCTGCGATCCCGGTACCGGGAGTTCGAGGCGGATTTTTTCAGTTTTTTTCCCGATGCATGGGAATTCGCGGCGGCGTTTCGCCAGCGCGAGGGGGCCGGCCAGTCTTGAATTTAAAGGGTTCCGGCCGGACCCTCGCCAAGGTGGCCATGACCAGCAAGGCGAATGCGACATAGAGCGACGTAAACGCCCATTCCGGAAAATCGTAGTAAAGCAGCTGGTGTACCCAGCGCCGGATGAAGCCGTGTCCGCTGGCCTCCCCTTGGCGCAGGACCTCCTCCCACACCGTGAGGGGGCAAGCGATACCGGCCAGGGATTCCGCCGCCACCAGCAGGATGGCGAGCAGATGAGTCAGGCGAAACCAAGGATTGCGTGCCCAGCGCCAGCCCAGCGCGGCCCCGACCCAGATCGCCGCCAGGCCGCCGGTCACGAATAGCACGAACAGCAAATGGCCGATCAAGATCAAATCGGCGAAGAGAGCGTTCATTCGATGAGGGGAGCTCCGCCGCTGAAGCAAATTCCAGACCGGGCAGTCCCACGCATGGTGGTGGCCGGGCCGCCGGCCCGGCCGGCGGGTCAGGTCGGGGCGAACATCGGCACCGGCGGACCATCGGTGGTGGGCTTGAAAACCACTTTCACTTTCTGCCCGATGCGGATGGCATCCAGGTCGCAATCCACGATGTTGGTCATCATGGTCACGCCTTCATCCAGGGTGACATAGGCGAAAGCGTAGGGGATTTCCACCCGGCGGGTGACGCTGAAAGTATAGATGACCCCGGTGCCCTTGGCTTCCACCCATTCGGTCTGGTCGTGGAAGCAGAAAGGGCAATGGGGCCGCGGATAGTAGTGCAGCTCTTTGCACTTCGGGCATTTCTTCAGCAGCAGCGTGCCTTGTTCCGCCGCATCCCAGAATGCCTGGGTGTCGGGGGTGATGGCGGGCGCCGCGATTTTCCGGTCTTGGGCTGGTGTGGCCATGGGCTTATTCCCTTTCCATAATCAAAGTGGCGCTGCCGTGACGGGTTCCCAGGGAGCCGCCGGTGCCGTGGGCTAGCGCCAAGTCGCAATTTTTCACCTGTACCTTGGGGTGCGCTTCGCCGCGCAGTTGTCGCACCGCCTCGATGATCTTGGTCATGCCGCCGCGATCCGCCGGGTGATTGTTGCAGAGCCCGCCGCCGTCGGTGTTGAAGGGCAGCTTGCCGATCCCCGAGATCAGGTTGCCGTCGGCGACGAACTTGCCGCCCTCGCCTTTCTTGCAGAAGCCCAGGTCTTCCAGGGTGATGACCACGGTGATGGTGAAGCTGTCGTAGATCGACGCGTATTTGATATCGGAGGGCTTCACTCCGGCTTCGGCGAAGGCGGTGGGACCCGACCAGGCGGCGCCGGATACCGTCAAATCCATCTTGCCGCCGTTGAGGTGCTTGGGAAATTCACCGGCGCCGATGATCTTGACGCGGGGCTTCTTCAAGCTCTTCATGACCTCGGGGCTGACCACGATGACCGCCCCGCCGCCGTCGCTGACCACGCAGCAGTCGAGGCGGCGCAGGGGGTCGGAGATCATGGGGGAATTGACTACGTCTTCCACCGTTACGACATCCTGGAGCACCGCATTGGGGTTGTATTGGGCGTGATGGGAAGCGGCCACCTTCACCCAGGCGAGTTGCTCGCTGGTGGTTCCGTACTGGTACATGTGGCGCATGGCGGATACGCCGTAGCGGTTGGCGGTCACGGGAGCGAAGGGCAGTTCGAAGGGGGCGTCCGGCGCGGGGCCGAAATTGATGGACAGCAGTCCCCCGGCTCGCTCCGAGCGGGGCCGTCCGGCCAGGGTCACTAGCGCCACGCTGCACTTGCCCGCGGCGATGGCCTGGGCGGCGTGGGAGACGTGAACCAGATAGGCCGATCCGCCGGTTTCGGTGGTATCGATGTGGCGCAGCTTGAGCCCCATGTATTCGGCCATGGAGAAGCCACCCAGGCCGGGCGCGTCGCCGGCGCAGAAGTAGCCGTCCACGTCGTCCTTGGTGAGCCCGGCGTCTTGCAGGGCGCCTCTGGCCACTTCGGCGTGCAACTGGGGCACGGTCTTGTCCGGCGCCTTGCGCGTGGGGTGCTCGTAGATCCCCGCGATGTAAGCCTTGCCTTTGATGCTCATGATGGATCAACCTCCTCTTGGGTTGGATGGAATTATTTTCGGAAATGGGATCGTGCCTGCCGGCTAGTGTAGTGGGGCGCTGCGCCAGCCGGCAACAGGGATCGTGCTATTTTTCCACAAAGGCGCGCTCGATGACGTAGTCGCCGCGCCGCCCGATGCTCGGAGAGGCGGTGAATCCGAGGCCCTCCAGCACGGAACGCAAATCCTTGAGCATCGGCGGACTGCCGCAGATCATGGCCCGGTCGTGTTCCGGATCGAGGGGCGGCAAGCCGATGTCGGCGGATAGCTTGTCGGTTTCGATCAGAGCGGTGATGCGTCCTTGATTGCGGAACGGCTCCCGAGCGATGCACGCTTAATACGCGCTCTTTGACGTAAATTGCCATGGCGATTCTTGAAATAAAGCTGATCTAAAAAACTCGGACCCGCTTGCCTCAACGGCCGATGGGCTTGTAGCGCAGCCGTTTGGGCTTGGCGCCCTCCGCGCCGAGGCGCTTGATCTTGTCCGCCTCGTATTCCTGATAATTGCCGTTGAAAAAGACCACCTGGGAATCCCCCTCGAAAGCCAGGATGTGGGTGGCGACGCGGTCCAGGAACCAGCGGTCGTGGGAGATCACCAGCACGCAGCCGGCGAATTCCAGCAGGGCGTCTTCCAGGGCCCGCAGGGTTTCCACGTCCAGGTCGTTGGAAGGCTCGTCCAGCAACAGCACGTTGCCGCCGGCGATCAAGGTCTTGGCCAGGTGTAGCCGGCCGCGCTCGCCGCCGGAGAGCTTGCCGACGATCTTCTGCTGGTCGGCGCCCTTGAAATTGAAGCGGCCGATATAGGCGCGGGAAGGCGTTTCGTATTTTCCGACCGTGAGGACGTCCTGCCCGTTGGAGATTTCCTCCCACACCGTCTTGCCGCCGGCCAACTGATCGCGGCTCTGATCGACGTGGGCTATTTTCACCGTCGGGCCGATTTTGACCTCGCCGGAATCCGGCTGCTCCTTGCCGGTGATCATGCGGAACAGGGTGGACTTGCCGGCTCCGTTGGGACCGATAATGCCGACGATGGCGCCGGGCGGAACGCTGAAGCTCAGGTTCTCGATGAGCAGACGATCGCCGTAGCCCTTGGCAACGCCGTTGAATTCGATGACCGAATCTCCCAGGCGCTCGGCCACCGGGATAAAAATTTCCTGGGTTTCGTTGCGTTTTTGGTATTCCTGGGTACTGAGCTCGTCGAAGCGGGCCAGGCGTGCCTTGCTCTTCGCTTGGCGGCCCTTGGGGTTCTGCCGCACCCACTCCAATTCCTTCTGGAGAGCTTTTTGGCGGGCCGACTCGGCGGATTCTTCCTGCCGCAGGCGGGCTTCCTTTTGCTCCAGCCACGAGCTGTAATTGCCTTTCCAGGGAATGCCTTGGCCGCGGTCCAGCTCCAAAATCCACTCGGCGGCGTTGTCCAGGAAGTAGCGGTCGTGGGTCACCGCCACCACGGTGCCGGGGAAGCGGGTGAGGAACTGCTCGAGCCATTCCACCGATTCGGCATCCAGGTGGTTGGTGGGCTCGTCCAGCAGCAGCATGTCCGGTTTGGAGAGCAGCAGGCGGCACAGCGCCACGCGGCGCTTCTCGCCGCCGGAAAGCTGGGCGATTGGGGCATCCCAAGGCGGCAGGCGCAGGGCGTCGGCGGCCACTTCCATCTGTTGGCCGACGTTGTGGCCGTCGGCCGAGGCCAGAATGGCTTCGTACTTGGCCTGCTCGTTGGCGAGCCGGTCAAAATCCGCATCCGGCTCGGCGTAGGCGGCGTAGATGGCGTCGAGCTGCTTCCTTGCCTCGAATATTGCGCCCAGCCCCTCTTCCACCGCTTCCCGGACCGTCCGCTCGGGGTTCAGGTGGGGCTCCTGAGGCAGATAGCCGATATTGAGGTTGGGCATGGGGATGGCTTCTCCCTCGATGTCCGAGTCCACCCCCGCCATGATTTTGAGCAGGGTGGATTTCCCGGAGCCGTTCAGTCCCAGCACGCCGATCTTGGCGCCCGGAAAAAAACTCAAGGAAATATCCTTAAGAATCTGCCGCTTGGGCGGGACGATCTTGCCCACGCGGTTCATCGTGAAAACGTATTGAGCCATGGGGTGTGTATGTTAGAAGCAGAAAAAACGCGGTAGCTTAACCGATTGCAAGGAGGGAGTCATGTCCGTAAGTCGCGCAAGCAACAGCAGAGTCGCTATCGGCGGGCGGCTGGATCCGGCCATGCAGCGGACTGTCGAAGCGATCCCCGCGTCCGCCACTGATCCCTCCCACAGAAAGTCAATGGCGGAATTTCAGGGCACTGGGGCATGGATTTTCCGAAGGTTTTGTTATAGCCTCGCTCCCTCCGTGCCTGGCCGATTACCCCCATCATGCTGAATTTGCGTTACGGATTCTCCTTCCGGGACCTTTATAACCGCGACGGATTGCTGCGTCTTGACGCGGCATTTCTTCAATTTCTCGGCGAAGTCGACGCAGCATTGCGGGCCCGCCTGGAGGCCGCCCGTGGCGCGCCGGACGCGCTGGCAAAAAAAGACGAGTCCGATCTATTGCTTGCGGTCGCCCCGCACCTCGATGACTTTCTCGCGGATTTCTTTGGCATCCAGACCCAAGTACAGGCCCTGGCCGCGCGTCACCATGAGTTGGCGCCGCTCTACCGTTGTAAGCGGCTATTCGTGCAGCGCCGGGCGCTGGCGCGCGTCGGCGCCGCCGAGGCCGTCGCCGCAGACGGGCCGGCGCTGGAGCGAGAGCTCTCGATGCTGATGGGTGTACCGTTCGGTGAGCTGGCTTACGCTAATCAAATAGCGGCTTGGCAGACGGACGAGGCGACTCATGAGGTCGAACTGCAGCTTGCCGCCCGCTACGCCGCCTGGGCAGTGTTGACCCCCGCTGGGCGTGAGCGGCACCGCCATGGCGTTCTTTTCAAGGTGGCAAAGAAGCTCGACTATCGCCGCTTGGTCCCCGTGGAGGCGCATGACGGTAGCGGCTTCACCGTCTACCGCTTGGGCGCGGATCATCTCCGCCGCCGGCAGGGGTTCGCGCTTACCGACCCGGGCGCCGACTTGGTCGGGGCATTGGACCAAGCCAACTATTGCATCTGGTGCCACCACCAGGGCAAGGACTCCTGTTCCAAAGGCCTCAAGGAGAAGGGCGCGGTTGAAGCCGGAGCGGCCTCGTTCAAAAAAAGCCCCTTCGGCGTGACGCTGGCCGGCTGCCCCCTGGAGGAAAAGATCTCCGAATTCCACGAACTGAAGGCCCAGGGACTTGCCTTGGCAACCCTGGCTGTCATCGCGGTCGACAACCCCTTGGTGGCCGGCACCGGCCACCGCATCTGCAACGACTGCATGATGTCCTGCATCTATCAGAAGCAGGAACCGGTTAACACCCCCGCGGCCGAGACTCGCAGCCTCAAGGATGTCCTCGAACTGCCGTGGGGCTTCGAGATCTATAGCCTACTGACGCGCTGGAACCCTCTTAACCTGCGCCGCCCCTATCCGCAACCCCTCACCGGCCGCCGCGTGCTCATCGCGGGCATGGGGCCGGCCGGCTATACCCTCGCCCACCATCTCATGAACGATGGCCATCTGGTGGTCGGCATCGACGGGTTGAAAATCGAGCCCCTGCCGGCGGACATTTCCGGCGTGGATGCCTCCGGCAACCGGGCGCCTTTCAGACCGATTCGCGATGTCAGCGAATTGCACGAATCGCTGGATGAGCGGGTGATGGCCGGTTTTGGCGGTGTCGCCGAATATGGCATCACCGTGCGCTGGGACAAAAACTTCCTCAAGTCGATCCGTCTGCTTCTGGAGCGTCGGGCCCAGTTCGCCCTGTTTGGCGGTGTGCGCTTCGGCGGCACGCTAACCGCGGATGACGCCTTCGCCATGGGCTTTGATCATGTCGCGCTGGCGGCTGGCGCCGGCCGACCGACCGTCCTCGACATACCGAACGGACTGGCCCGAGGCGTGCGTACCGCGTCGGATTTTTTGATGGCGCTGCAACTCACCGGTGCCGCGAAGCGCGATTCAGTCACTAACCTGCAAGTCCGGCTCCCGGTGGTGGTGATCGGCGGTGGGCTGACGGCCATCGACACGGCGTGCGAAGCCCTCGCTTACTATCCGGCGCAAGTGGAAAAATTTCTGGGTCGTTACGAGACCCTTGCCGCCGAAAAGGGCGAGGCCGTCGTGCGTTCGGCATGGACTTCCGAAGAACAAACGATTGCCGACGAGTTTCTCGGCCATGCCCGCACTATTCGCGCCGAGCGGGCCCTGGCGGCTCAAGAAGGCCGCGATCCGCGGATTCTGGAATTACTCCAGGCTTGGGGTGGGGTGACCGTCGCCTACCGCAAGCGCCTGATTGACAGCCCGTCTTATACGTTAAACCACGAGGAAGTGGACAAGGGGCTGCAAGAAGGCATCGTTTTCGCCGAGGGGCTGAGTCCGGCGCGGGTCGAGGTGGACGAGTTCGGCCACGCCCAGGCGATCCGCATGGCCGCGCAACGATGGGACGATGCCGGCAGGCGGTGCGAATCCGGCGAGGTCGAGCTTCCCGCGCGGACCATCCTGATCGCCGCTGGAACGCAACCCAACACCGTGCTGGCGCGCGAGGATTCCGGCAACTTCGCGCTCGACGGTCGCTACTTCGAAGCCTGCGACGAAGCAGGCAATCCGGTCCAGCCGGAGCCTGCCATCTCGAAGCCGCAAAAAGCGAATATCCTGCTGTCGAAACGCCCGGACGGCCGATTCGTGAGTTTCTTCGGCGACCTGCACCCGACCTACTTCGGCAATGTCGTGAAAGCCATGAGCAGCGCAAAGCAGGGTTATCCCACGATTAGCGCTGTGCTCAATCGCGTGTCCGCGGCATCCTCGGCGAGCGATGCCGATTTCATCGCCGGCTTAAACCAGGACCTGCGCGCTACCGTGCATGAAGTGACCCGTCTGACACCGTCCATCGTCGAGGTCGTGGTGAAAGCTCCGCTGGCTGCCCGGCGCTTCCGCCCGGGGCAGTTCTACCGGCTGCAGAATTACGAGACCAGGGCGCTGCGGGCCGACGGCACGCGGCTCGCCATGGAAGGCTTGGCGCTGACAGGCGCCTGGGTCGATCCCGAGCAGGGTCTCGTTTCCACCATCGTGCTGGAGATGGGCGGCTCGTCGAATTTCTGCGCGCTCCTTACACCCGGGGAGCCGATGGTGCTGATGGGACCGACGGGCTTGCCAACCGAGATTCCCGCCGACGAGACGGTGCTGCTCGTCGGCGGCGGTCTTGGCAACGCGGTGCTGTTTTCCATCGGTCAGGCGATGCGCCAAGCCGGAAACCAAGTTCTATATTTCGCCGGCTACAAGAAGCTGATCGACCGCTACAAGGTCGCCGAGATAGAAGCGGCCGCCGACGCGGTCATCTGGTGCTGCGACGAAGCGCCAGGCTTCATCCCGGCCCGGCCGCAGGACCATACCTTTGTCGGCAACATCGTCGAGGCCATGGCGGCCTACGCGGCCGGCGCGCTTGGGCATCAGTCGATCCTGATGGGCGATGCCGACCGCATCATTGTCATCGGTTCCGACCGGATGATGGCGGCGGTGGCCGCCGCGCGCCACACGATTCTGAAACCCCATCTCAAGCCGCATCACTTCGCCATCGGCTCCATCAATTCGCCGATGCAGTGCATGATGAAGGAGATCTGCGGCCAGTGCCTGCAACCCCAGATCGACACCGCCACGGGTAAGACGCGTTATGTCTTCTCCTGTTTCAACCAAGACCAACCCTTGGATTGGGTGGACTTCCGCGGCCTCAATGCCCGTCTCCAGCAAAACTCGACGCAGGAAAAGCTCACCGCCCAGTGGATTAACCGCTGCCTGACGCGGGGACGCGGGTAGATAGAACTGTCTAGCCGAACTTAGCGGATTCGCGTTCCTTTTCGGCTTATCGCGAAGTGTAAGCTGTTGGTTTGTCTAAGCGCGAGGGCGGCGAATCGCGCAGAAGTTGCTGTAGTGAAGACCTTGCCTATGGCGGTCGGCGAATTTCTGCGGATAATTGAACGTCGAGATGTTTCTGCGCGCCACGACTCGCAAGAAAGACGGCAAAGAGCACCGCTACTGGAGCGTGGTGGAGAACAAACGCGTGAGCGGTGGGCGCGTGCTGCAGCGGCACGTGCTGTATCTGGGGGAGATCAACTCCTCGCAGGAGCTGGCGTGGCGCCGCTCGATCGAGGTGTTGGACGAAGCCACGCAAGGGGCGCGGACGCTTGCGCTGTTTCCCGAGGATCGTTGCGAAGGGGTGGTGGCGAACGACGCGATCGTACGGCTGAAGCTCACGCAACTGCGGCTTGAACGGCCGCGGCAGTGGGGCGCCTGCTGGCTCGCGTTGAGGTTGTGGCAGCAACTCGGGCTCGATGAGTTCTGGGGCGAGCGACAGGCGCCCTCGCGTAAAGGCACGCGCTTTGATCAGGTGCTGTTTGTGCTGGTGGCCTATCGGCTGTTGTCGCCGGGCAGCGAGGTCAAACTGGCGGGGGAATCCCTGCGCAAGAAACGAGCAAAATTGACAAGCCAGGAGGCATCAGAGTAAAAACCCAAAACCCCGCGTCGCTTCGCTCCGAGGGCGTCCACTTTGCCGTGGAATACCTGTCCACTTTGCCGTGGATTCAGTGTCCAAATTCAGCGGAATACGCAGGCGCTTAGGGTGGAAGCGGGAGACGCTCAGCTTGCGCCAACGCGCGTTTCAATGCCTCGAATTCGAGGGCATTGAAGTCGGCGTTGGCATTTGAGCGAAGTAAAGAATCCCTCGTCGTGGCTGTCACTGGCGACCCAGATCCTCCTCGAGCCGCCCGACGACGTCGGCGACGAAATCGTGAAACCCCCATCCGATCCCGTCGCTCATCCGCTCCACTTCCGCGAGCCGGCCGCAGAACCGTGGATAAATCTCCCGCGCTTCGCCGCGCAACAGGGCGGCCAGCTCATCCAGCGCCGTCTCCACACTGTTGTAGAAACGCTCGTCGATGTCCCCGTACTCGTGGGTAAATCTCGTGCCGTTCTCCACATAAGTCATCAGCAGTTCCGCCGTTCCGGGAACGTCGCGCGTCGCCCTGCGGTAATCGCGTATCGCTTTGCGCGCTTCCCCCAGCTTCAGTTTGCCTTCGCCCCGCGCGGGAAAGAACTGCTCCACGATCTTGCGCCGATATTTTTCCAGAACCGCGCCGCCGTCCTCCAACTGACAGCGGGCCTCGATCAAATCACGGTTCCCGGCGGCCGCGTCGTAAAGTTCCTTCACCAGGGCGAGCAGCGCGGATTTCTCCCAGGTGAGGAGGCGTGGGCGGACCGCGCTCCAGCCGCCGGACTTCCTGCCTGGCTTCTTGGCCTTGTCTGGCATGAATCAATGAAGTTAGGCGTTCTTGAAGATGTCGCGAAAGAGCGGGGGGATGCCGGGGTTCTCCGGCATCTTGGCGATGGCCTCGGCGTAGAGGTTCAGGGTTTCATGCCCACCGAGCCCCGAACGCATCAGCTTAGCCCAGCCGTAGCGGGCATAGTCGCCGGCGAAGAACTTGCGCTTGCCGCCCAGTTCCTCTGCTTCGGCGTCCATGTCGTCCATGAACTTGTAGATCAGCGCGATGGTGATCTGCTCGACCTGGCTCTTGGGGTCGGGCACCTTGCCCACGAGAATGTCGCGGGCGGTGTCGATGCGGCGCTTGGTGTCGGTATCGAGCATTACTTGAGGCGTTTCATGGTGTTGTCGGCCAGCAAGGTGCGCATCTGGGAGATGGCGATTTCGTTCAGCTTGCGAAGGCGTTCCGGCTGGGGCAGGCCCTGGCGGATGAGGACGGAGTTGAGACTTTCCAGATTGGTCAAGACGACCAGTTGCTCCAGCGGCGCATGATCGCGGATATTGCCCTCGGCATCGGGATGGGATTCGCGCCATTGCTTGGCGGTCTGGCCGAAGAGGGCGACGTTGAGCAGGTCGGCTTCGTTGGCGTAAACCAGCATAGCCTGTTGTTTGGTGACGACCGGGGGAATGAGCGTGTCCCTGATTGCGTCGGTGTGTATGCGGTAGTTGATCTTGGCCAGCGTGCGCTGGAGGTTCCACCCGAGCTTGAGCCGGTCGTTCTCCTCGTCCTTGAGGCGCTGGAATTCCTTGATGAGGTAGAGCTTGAATTCCGGGCTCAGCCAGGAGCCGAACTCGAAGGCAATGTCCTTGTGGGCGTAGGTCCCTCCGCCGTAACGTCCGGCCCGCGATTGAAATCCAATGGCGCCCGTGGCTTCGATCCACTTCCTGGGGGTCAGCGAGAAACTGTTGAGGCCGGCCTGTTTTCTAAAGGTCTCGAATTCGAGACCTTTAAAATCCGGGTTGTGGATTTGCTCCCAGATGCCGATCAATTCAAGGGTATTGCGATTGCGCATCCAGTTGTAGATCAGCGAATCATCGCCAAACTTTTTCGCCATGTCGGTAAGGGATATGAAGTCGTGATCGCTGCTCGAAACGATGGCGATGGCGGTACCCTGAACCTCGATAGTGCTTTTTCTTGATTTGCTCATGGAGTCTGTCCTCGGGGATGGATAGCCCCAAACCCATCGATTTCGATGGGATTAATTGTGGCGAATTCGCCACAATTAAAACGATGTCTGGGTGGATTCATGGCTCAAGCTGCGAACTGATTCAAGGAGACGTAATCCTTGATGTATTCCGGGACCAGCGCGCGGTACTTGGCCGGCACCGCCTTGAAATCCCGCGTGGAAAACATCGGATGGGTCGCGAGCACGGTGAAATCCTTGCTATCGATAATGTGGCGCACTTGGCCGCTGGTGACATAGGCCTTGAAAAAGGTCTTGATGGCGGGGATGGCCCCGGCCTCCTCGGGCTTGAAGTCGGCGACAAACTTGGCGAACTCCTCCTCCAGCAGTTCATCTTTCGATTTGAAGCGGGGGATCAGGCCGAAAACTTTTTCCAGGATCTCGCGCAGGGTCAGGCGCCGGTCCACGGCGGCGGCTTTGCGCAGCTTGTCGAGGGTGTAGTATTCCTCGGGCTTGTCGAAGATCTCGCGGTTCACGTAGTCGATGACGCGATCCCACTGCCCGGCATCGATCGCCTTGGCGATAGTCTCGTTCTCGCGCACCGTGTCCTCGAAGCGCTCGAAAAACATGCGATCGATCTTCATGCCCTCGGCGGTGATCTGCTCGACCAGGAACAGCACGCGGCTGGCGTTGCCTGAACGAAGGAAGAGCTTGACGACGGCCGCGGCTGTAAGCGTCTTGCCGGTGCCCGTGGCCATTTCAAACAGGAAACGGTCCTTGCCCACATCGACAGCAGCCTGAAGACTGTGAATGGCTTTCAGCTGATAGGGCCGGAGAAAACGGAGTTTGTTAGCCTGGATGTAGCTCGGGCGCTCCCCTTCGTTCTTCCATCCGGCCTCGGCCTGGTAACTCGGCCGCTGGGTGAGAACGATGTAATCGTCGCCGACCTGCTCGGCGATCAGGCGTTCCGGCTTCGGCGTGACCTTCTGGTAGCCGATGACCGAATCCGGGGTGGGAAAAGTGGTGATGACGTACGGGTTGCCGCGCTCAAGATCCCAGAAGTAATGCAGGTTGCCGCTGGAGAGAATGACGAAGCGACAATTCTGGGAGCGCGCGTACTTGCGGGCCTGTTCCTTGCCGACGAGCGGGTTCTTGTCCTCGGCTTTTGCTTCCAGGACGATAAGCGGGAAGCCTTTGGCGTCGAGCAGAAGGAAGTCGACGAATCCTTTTTCGGCCTTCTCGAAGTTCTCGCCGAGTGCGTCCAGATCCGCCGACTTGATCGTGACGCTCGGCTCCAGCCGAATGTTTGCAGGCGCGTTGCCTTCCTGAAAGAAACGCCAGCCAGCCGCTTCGAGCAGCTTGTTGATCTTGATGCGGGCTGTCGCTTCCTTCATTTTTTTCTGCATTCAGTCGCGGTTAGCGTTGCTCGGCGGCCATTCGATTAGGCCGTCCCGGCCTGATTACTGCGCGGCTTGGACTTCTCGCCTTCTCGCAGTCGCGGCAGCCGCCGGATCGCGGCGCCCGCTTTCGCTTCCGCCAGCCGCAGCTCGTACAGTTTCTGCAGGTTCAGCCAGAACTCAGGACTCGTGCCAAAAAAATGCGCCAGCCGCAGGGCGCTGTCACCCGTTACTGCGCGCTGGCCGTTCAGGATTCCGGTGATTCGGTTGGTCGGCACCTTGAGCTGCCGGCCGAGCTCGGCAGCGCTCATACCAAGTTGCTTGAGCTGCTCCGCAAGGTGTTGGCCTGGATGGATAGCAGTGCGTGCCATGCTTTGTTCTCTTGGTGATCGTCCACGTTCTCGACGCCGGCCGGGCCGGGCAAGCAGTCCGGCCATTCGAAGCAGATGGTGATTGGGGCAGCATAGCGCCCGCTTAGCCGTTACGTCAATCGTAATGACCGGAACGGCCAGGTTTTCCAGTGCGTCTGCGTTTCGACGCTGGCGTTAGCTGCTAGGTTGTGCGGGGCGTCTCCCATGCCCTCCTGGGCATGGCTTGGCGCAGGGGATTTTCCTCTCACGGAGAGAAGTTGCTGGCCAGCTTGGCGCGGGCCAAGGGAGGATTGCCGGCGAAATAACGCTTGATCCCCGCCAGGATGGCGTCGGCCATCTTGTTTTGATAGGCGTCGTCCTTGAGCCGGCGTTCCTCTTCGGGGTTGCTGATAAAAGCGGTTTCGACCAGGATCGACGGGATGTCGGGGGCTTTCAGCACCGCGAAGCCGGCTTGCTCCACCTCGTTCTTGTGCAGGGTATTGATGCCGCCCAGTTCCGAAAGTACCGCCTTGCCCAGCTTGAGGCTGTCGGCGATGGTGGCGGTTTGGGACAGGTCCAACAAGGTTTGCTTGAGGAAGGGATCCCGCACGTCCAGATTGACGCCGCCGATCAAGTCCGCTTCATTTTCCCGCTTGGCCAGCCAGCGGGCCGCGGCCGAGGTGGCGCCCCGTTCCGACAGGGCGAACACCGAAGAGCCCCGGGCGTCGGGCCGGACGAAGGCGTCGGCGTGAACGGAAACGAACAAGTCGGCGTTGACTTGGCGGGCCTTTGTCACCCGGACGTGTAGCGGGATGAAATAGTCTCCGTCCCGGGTGAGCACCGCCCGCATATTGGGCTGTCCGTCGATTCTGGCCTTGAGCTTGCGGGCGATGGCCAAGGTGACGTCTTTCTCGAAAGCGCCGCGGGCGCCCTTGGCTCCCGGGTCTTCGCCGCCGTGGCCGGCATCGATGGCGACGGTGACCAGACGGGCGATGGACAGTTTATTCTTGGCGGGATGTTCCGCCGGAGTTTTTTTCGTGGCGGGCTGTTGAGGCTCGTCGGGCGCGGTTTCCGGAGCCGGCGCCTGAACCTCGGCATCGTTCGCCGGAGGCGCAGCCTTGTCGGGCATGGGTTTGTGCTGGGTGCCTGTGCTTTCTCCGGGCTGGGCATGGGAGCGTTCCAGCAGGGCCATCAAAGGGTCTATCGGTTTGGCGGGATAGACGTCCAGGATCAAGCGATGTCCATAATTTCCCGCCGGTTTCAGCGTGAACGATTGGGGGGCCGCTTCGGCTTTCAAATCCAGCACCAGCCGGGTGATGCCGGGTTTGAAGCGACCGACTCGAACGGTTTTGATGTAAGGGTCGGTGGGGCTGATCTTGGCGGAGAGCTGCTCCAGGACGGGAGTGACGTCCACGCCTTGCAAATCCAGCACCAGCCGTTCGGGGTTTTTCACGGACAGCAAGCTGTGCTCGATGGGAGCACGGGATTCGAGGGTGATGCGGGTGTATTCCTCGGCCGGCCAAACCCGCACCGCATCCACCGTGGTTCCGGCCCATCCATAGCACGGCAGCAGCAGGGCGGAGAGTCCCAAGAGCGCCATGGCGCGCCACCGACTCCGGGCTGAAGGAAAATTTATCGAGGAGGCTGAGGTTCGTCCGGACAGTTGCGGAGAGCGGCCAACACCCGCCGTCCTGCCGGAGTATGGGCGGTCACGGTGGCGATGCGGCCGGGTTCCGCCCATTGCAAGGCGACAGAAATGTCCGGAGGGGGAAGTGTCCCCTCGGCTTTCTCCGGCCATTCCACCACCCAGGTGGCATGTTCGGAGAGGTATTCCCGGAAGCCAGCGTCCTGCCATTCCTGGGGTTCCTTGAGCCGATAAAAATCAAAGTGATACAAGTCTAACTTAGAAAGAGGATAAAGTTCAAGCAGGTTGTAGCTGGGGCTTTTGACTTTTTCCCGATAACCCAGTGCCCGCAACAGGCCTCGCACCAGGGTGGTTTTCCCCGCGCCCAGGTTGCCGTGGAGGTAAACCGTCATTCCGGGTTCCAGCCCTTCGGCAAGGCATCTTCCCAGGTGTAAAGTGGCGCTTTCGTCGGGGAGCGGGATGGTGCGGGAAGCGAAGCTGGACATGGCAAGCGGCCGGCATGGCGAGGAGGCGCCAGTGTATCAGACGGCCGATTGGGCAGCCTTGGTCGCGCAAATCAAGGTCTGGGGCCGGGATCTGGGGTTCCGGCAGGTCGGGATTGCCGCCACGGATTTGGGGGAAACGGAGTCCCGGCTGCTGGATTGGCTGGCGGCGGGCTGCCATGGCGATATGGATTACCTGGCGCGTCACGGCACCCGACGCACCCGGCCGGCGGAATTGGTGCCGGGGACGCTGCGCATCCTTTCCGCCCGGATGGATTATCGGTCTTCCGAAGGACGGGACGCGGAGACGGTGCTGGCCGATCCCGAGCTGGGATACGTGGCCCGTTACGCCCTGGGGCGGGATTACCACAAGGTGCTGCGGCGGCGCTTGCAGGTATTGGCAAGGCGGATTGCCGAGGCGGTGGGGCCATTTCGGCATCGGTTGTTCGTGGACAGCGCTCCGGTGATGGAGGTGGAACTGGCGGCGCGGGCCGGCCTGGGGTGGCGGGGCAAGAATACCCTGCTGCTCAACCGGGACGGGGGCTCGCTGTTTTTCCTGGGGGAAATCTACACCGATCTGCCCTTGCCGGTGGAGCCGCCGGAGCAGGATCACTGCGGCACTTGCCGCAAGTGCCTGGATATCTGCCCGACGGCGGCCTTTCTCGGCCCCTATCGCCTGGATGCGCGGCGTTGCGTGTCCTATCTGACCATCGAACATCGGGGCAGCATTCCACTGGAATTGCGTCCCTTGCTGGGCAACCGGATCTATGGGTGCGACGATTGCCAGTGGGTCTGTCCGTGGAATCGTTTCGCCCGGTTGCCGGGCATCGCCGATTTCGCCCCGCGCAACGGCTTGGATGGGGCGAAGCTGGTGGATTTGTTCGCTTGGAGCGAGGCGGAATTCCTGGCCCGGTTGCAAGGCAGCCCGATCCGGCGCATCGGCCATGAACGCTGGTTGCGCAATCTGGCCGTGGCCTTGGGCAACGCTCCCACCTCCCTGGCCATCATCGCGGCGTTGCGTGCTCGCCGTGAGCATCCTTCCCCGCTGGTCCGGGAGCATGTGCTGTGGGCATTGCAGCGCCACGGCGCCGAACCGGAAGGGGCGGATTCTTCGGGTGTTAAAATAACGCCATGAGCGATCCTGACTTCGTCCATCTGCGGCTCCACAGCGAGTATTCGATCGTGGATGGCATTGTCCGGCTGGACGATGGGGTGGCGCGGGCGGCGGCGGACCGCATGCCGGCCTTGGCGCTGACCGACTTGTCCAATTTGTTCGGGCTGGTGAAGTTCTATCAAGCGGCCCGGAACAAAGGCGTGAAGCCCATCATCGGCTGCGATGCGTGGCTCGCCAACGAAAGCGACCGAGAGCGGCCGTTCCGGATACTGCTGTTGTGCCAATCCCGGCAGGGATACCTGAAATTGTGCGACTGGCTGAGCCGGGCTTATCGCCACCACCAGCATCGGGGGCGGGCGGAGTGGCAGCGCGGCTGGTTCGCCGAGGGCACCGAAGGCTTGATTGCCTTGTCCGGAGCCCAGGGCGGCGACATCGGGCAGGCCTTGCTGGCGGGCAACGCCGATCAAGCCCGACGCCTGGCCGGGGAATGGGCGGCTTGGTTTCCCGGGCGCTATTACCTGGAGTTGCAGCGCACCGGCGCGGCGGAGGCCGAGCGTTGCACCCGGGCTTCCGCGGATCTGGCCGCGGCCCTGGGGCTGCCGGTGGTGGCGACCCATCCGGTGCAGTTTTTGGAGCCGGACGACTTCAAGGCTCACGAGGCCCGAGTGTGCATCGCCGAGGGTTATATGCTGGCCGACCAGCGCCGCCCCCGGCCCTTCACCGAGCAGCAGTATTTCAAGACCCAGCAGGAAATGGCGATGCTTTTCGCCGACATTCCCGTCGCGCTGACCAACGCGGTGGAAATCGCCAAGCGCTGCAACCTGGCCATCGAACTGGGCAAGAGCCAGTTGCCGATCTTCCCCACTCCGCCCAGCGTGGGGCTGGAGGAATATCTGGCGCAACAGGCCGAGGCCGGCTTGGCGCAGCGGCTGGCCGCCCTCTATCCCGACCCCGCCGAATGCGATCGCCGCCGCCCCGAGTACCGGCAGCGGCTGAGCTATGAATTGGGCACCATCGGCGCGATGGGTTTCGCTGGCTATTTCCTGATCGTCGCTGACTTCATCAACTGGGCCAAACAGAACGGCATTCCGGTAGGGCCGGGACGAGGCTCTGGGGCGGGCTCCCTGGTGGCGTATGTCCTGGGGATCACCGATCTGGATCCGCTGCGCTACGATTTGCTATTCGAGCGGTTCCTCAATCCCGAACGGGTCTCGATGCCCGATTTCGATATCGATTTCTGCCAAGACGGCCGCGAGCGGGTGATCGAATACGTCAAGCAGAAGTACGGAACCGACAGCGTTTCCCAGATCGTCACCTTCGGCACCATGGCGGCCCGGGCGGTGGTGCGGGACGTGGGTCGGGTGCTGGATTTGCCCTATACCTTCGTCGATCAATTAGCCAAGCTGATTCCCTTCGAATTGGGCATGACGCTGAGCAAAGCCCGTCAGCAGGAGCCCCTCATCGACCAGCGGGCCGCCCAGGAAGAAGAAGTCCGGGAGCTGCTGGAGCTGGCCCAGCGGCTGGAAGGCATCACCCGAAACGTCGGCATGCACGCCGGCGGGGTGCTCATCGCGCCGGGCAAGCTGACCGATTTTTGCCCGCTGTACTGCGCCCAGGGCACCGACAGCGTGGTGAGCCAACTGGACAAGGACGATGTGGAGCAGATCGGACTGGTGAAGTTCGATTTTTTGGGCCTGCGGACGCTCACCGCGCTGGATTGGGCGGTGCGGCATATCCGCGGCATGAAGCTCCGGCCCGGCGACGCGGCGTTTTCCCTGGAACGGATTCCGCTGGACGATCCCGCGACTTACGCGCTGCTGGCGAGCGGCAACACCACCGCGATATTCCAGTTGGAATCCCGCGGCATGAAGGATCTCATCAAGCGGGCGCGGCCGGACCGCTTCGAGGACATTATCGCCCTGGTGGCCCTCTACCGTCCGGGGCCGATGGACCTGATTCCGGATTTCGTCGAACGCAAGCACGGCAAGCAGCGAGTGGAATATCTCGATCCGCGGCTGGAGCCCATCCTGGGGCCCACCTATGGGGTGATGGTGTACCAGGAGCAGGTGATGCAAATCGCCCAGGTAATCGGCGGCTATACCCTGGGCGGGGCCGACTTGCTGCGGCGGGCGATGGGCAAGAAAAAGGCCGAGGAAATGGCCCAGCACCGGGATAGCTTCGTTGCCGGCGCGCAGCAAAATGGCTTGTCCAAGACCCGGGCCACCCAGCTTTTCGATTTGATGGAAAAGTTCGCGGGCTACGGCTTCAACAAGTCCCACGCCGCGGCCTACGCCCTGGTGGCTTACCAGACGGCTTATTTAAAGGCGAATTATCCCGCGGCCTTCATGGCCGCCACGCTGTCCGTGGAAATGGGCGATACCGACAAGGTGCAGCAACTCTATGAAGACTGCGTCGCCAACGGCCTGAAGATATTGCCCCCCGATGCCCAAGCGAGCGACTACACCTTCCAGCCGGTGGACGAGGCCGCCATCCGCTATGGCCTGGGTGCCATCAAGGGAACCGGATCCGCGGCGATTGCCGATATCCTCCGGGCCCGCCGGCAGGACGGTTTGTTCCGGGATTTATTCGATTTTTGCCGCCGGGTGGATCGCCGGCTGGTGAATCGGCGGACCATCGAGGCGTTGGTTCGCGGCGGGGCATTCGACAGCGTGCTGGATCATCGGGCGTCCTTGCTGGCTTCGGTGGGGATTGCCTTGGAGGCCGCGGAGCGTTCCGGGCAGGCTGCCGGCCAGAACAGTCTGTTCAGCGGCTCGGAACAAGCGGCCGAGGCCATGGTGCCAGCGCCTCGCTGGACCCCCGGCGAGCGCCTGCAGAACGAAAAATTGGCCCTGGGTTTTTACTTGAGCGGGCATCCCTTCACGCCTTTTGTCGCCGAGTTGCGTTCCGTCGTCACCGCGCCGCTGGACAAGCTGACTTCCCAGGCGCAGCAGGTGGTGGTGGCAGGGATCGTCCACGCCTTGCGGACCCAGAATTCCCGTCGCGGCCGGATGGCGGTGGTCACCCTGGACGACGGCTCCTCCCGGTTGGAGGTGACGGTGTTCGGCGAATTATTCGAGCAGCACAGAGCAATCCTCAAGGAGGACCAACTGCTGATCATCGAAGGCAAGGCGAGCCATGACGAATACGCTGATCGCCCGCGGCTGGTGGCCGAACAAATCCACGATCTGCCCGGCATCCGCCGCAACCGCGCCAGGGCGTTGCGCCTGACCTGCAACGGCGGTTCCGATGCCCGGCGGCTCAAGGAAATCTTGGCGCCTTATCGGGAAGGTTCCTGTCCGGTGACCGTCTGTTACCATAACGGCAGAGCGGCCTGCGAATTGGAGCTGGGTTCGCGGTGGCGAGTCCGCTTGGAGAACGGCTTGCTCGATACGTTGGCCGCATGGCTGACGGCAGAGCATGTCGCGGTTCTCTATCATTGAACCCGGCTGAGCGAAGGCCGATATGAACTGCGAGGCGGTGGATATTTTGCTGGCGGAGGACAGCCCGGCGGACGCGGAGTTGATTCTCCGGGAATTGCGGAAACTGAACGTCGCCAACCGGGCTTCATGGGTCAAGGATGGCGCCGAGGCCCTGGATTTCGTGTTCGGGGAGGGAGCCTACGGCGATCAGGGCGCCTGCCGGCTCCCGAAGCTGCTGCTGCTGGACATCAAGATGCCCAAACTCTCCGGATTGGAGGTGCTCGAACGCATCAAGGCCGATCCGCGGACCCGGACCATTCCGGTGGTGATGCTGACTTCCTCGGCGGAGGATCCCGATATCCAGCGCAGCTATCGGTTGGGCGCCAACAGCTATATCGTCAAGCCGGTGGGATTCGACGGCTTTGTCCAAGTTGTATCCAAGCTGGGGTTTTACTGGATGATGATCAACAAGCCTCCGGTTTAGCGGGCGAGTTCGCAAGAGACGGACGCAATGGGACAGCCGCTCAGAATCCTGTTGGTCGAAGATTCCGAGGCGGATGCCGACTTGATTCGCTGGCATCTCGATCGGGGAGGAATTCACTACGACTTTCGCAGGGTCGAAACCGAACTGGATTTCGGGGTGGCGCTGGAAGGCTTTTTTCCGGATATCGTGTTGGCCGACTATCGGCTCCCCGCATTTTCCGGATTGGCGGCCCTGGAAATGGTCCGCAAGCGCGATCCCGATATGCCTTTCATTCTGGTTTCCGGCACCATCGGAGAAGAGATGGCGGTGGAATCCCTCAAGCGGGGCGCGACCGACTATATTCTCAAGGACAACTTGGCACGCCTGGCGCCCGCCGTGCAGCGAGCCGTGGCGGCTCACGAGGAGCGCCAGGCTTTGCGGGGGGCGGAGGCGGCGCTGCATGAAGCCCGGCAGCAGTTTGACGCCTTTATGAATTTCAGCCCGGTGCCGTCGCTCATTCGGGATGCCGGGGGCCGGCTGGTATTCGCCAATCGATCGGCCCTGGATCTGTTTTTCCGGCCGGGAATGGATTGGCAAGGGAAGACGGGATTCGAGCTGTTTCCCGAGGCCGTGGCCCGGATCATCCGCGATGCCGACCGGGAAGCCCTGGCCCACGGGCGCTTGACGGTGCTGGAAGAGACCTTGCCGACGACGATGGGCAATAGGGATTTCCTGACCTACCGGTTTCCCATAGCCGACGCCGCGGGACGGAAGTTTCTGGGAGTGGTGGGGATAGACCTGACGGAGCGGAAGCGGGGCGAGGAGCGGGTTCGCTATCTGGCGCACCATGATGGCCTGACGGGGCTGCCCAATCGCATCTTATTGCTGGACCGCCTTTCCCAGTCCTTGGCCCAGGCCCAGCGCTCGCTTCGGCAAGTGGCGGTGCTGTTCTTGGATTTGGATAATTTCAAAGCCATCAACGACTTCATGGGTCATCATGTGGGAGACGAATTATTGCGGCTGACGGCCCACCGCATCAAAAGCTGTCTGCGGGAGGAAGACACCGTCGCCCGCCAGGGCGGAGATGAATTCATCATTCTGCTGGGCAACTTGGAGAGCAAAGAGGGGGCGGCCCAGGTGGCGGGAAAAATCCTCGATGCGCTAAGAACCCCGTTTTTGTTGAACGGTGGGCGGGAGTGTCATATCGGGGGCAGCGTGGGAGTGAGCGTTTATCCCGACGACGGCAGCGAAGCGGAAGATTTGCTGCAAAACGCCGATACCGCCATGTATTACGCCAAGACCGGAGGAAAAAATCGAACCCGTTTCTTCGCCCCCGAGATGGCGCTGGAGGTCCGGGAGCGAATCTCGCTGGAGCGGGATCTGCGTTTGGCGCTGGAGCGGGAAGAACTGGAGCTTCATTATCAACCCCGGGTGCGGTTGGCCGATGGGAAGGCCACCTGTATCGAGGCGTTGATCCGCTGGCGGCGGAATCGCCAAGAATGGATCGCTCCGGAGCAATTTCTGCCGATGGTCGAAGAGATCGGTCTCATCCTGCCCTTGGGGGAGCGGATGCTGCGGCAGGTCTGCCGGCAATGGCGCGCCTGGGCGGATGAGGGCTTGGAGATTTCCTTGGTGAGCTTGAAGCTTTCTCCCTTCCAATTCCAGGAACCCGGACTCCCCGAGCAAGTGACCGCTATTTGCCGGCAGGTGGGTATGCCGATCGGGAGTTTGGAACTGGAAATCTCCGAAGCCGGGGTGATTCGCTACGGCGAGGAGGGTACCGTGACACTGGAGCGGCTTAAGGCCGTGGGGGTGAAACTCGGTCTGGACGATTTCGGGGCCGATTTGTCTAGCTTGGCTCGCCTGAAGCGCCTGCCGGTGGACCGCGTCAAGATTCACCGATCCCTCGTCGAGGGCATTCCCGAAGACGAGGCCGACGCGGTCATCGTGGCGGCGGTGGCGGCCATGGCTCGGGGGCTGGGTTGGGAGGTGGTGGCCGAAGGGGTCGAGCGGCAAGCCCAAGTCGATTTTTTGCGCCGGCAAGCTTGCGAGGAAGGGCAGGGCGGATTTTTCTGCTCCCCTTTGCCCCCGACCGAAGTGGCGCGGTGGTTGCGCAAGCAAGTCCGGCGCCCTTGAGGCGGGATTTTTTACCTTTACCCACTACCCTTGATGCCTATGTCCACCCAAACGTTCACTCTTTCCGAGCCGCTTTACAGCTACTACCGTTCGGTCTCCATCCGAGATGCCGCTATTCTTCGCAGATTGCGCGAAGAGACCGCCCGCCATCCCCTGGCCCGGATGCAGATTTCTCCCGAGCAAGGCCAATTCATGGCCTTGCTGGTGCAGCTCATGGGGGCGCGGAAATGTCTGGAGATCGGCGTATTCACCGGGTATAGCGCTCTGTGCACGGCTTTGGCGCTGCCCGCCGACGGGCGCATCGTGGCCTGCGACGTCAGCCAGGAGTGGACTGCCGTGGCCCGCCGTTATTGGCGCGAGGCCGGAGTGGCCGACAAGATCGATCTCAGGCTCGCCCCGGCGCTGGACACCCTGGATGGACTGCTGGCTCAAGGATACGGTGGGAGTTTCGATTTCGCCTTTATCGACGCGGACAAGGAAAATTACCGCGGCTATTATGAAAAAACCTTGCGCTTGCTGCGCCCCGGCGGGCTGGTCGCCGTGGACAATACTCTATGGTCGGGCCGGGTGGCGGATCCCGCGGTTGGCGACGCGGATACCGAGGCGATCCGGGACTTCAATGCCTGGGTGCACCGCGATTCCCGAGTCAACATGAGCTTGCTGCCCATCGGCGACGGCCTCACCCTGGCCTTGAGAATCGCCTAGTCTTGATTCCGAGAAACCGCGCCTTACCCTGTGTCGATAGTTGACATTGTCAAGTAATCCCGCCGCCGGGCTGGAAGACCGGAGTGAATAGCTTGAAACCGTCTTTCGCGTTGCTGGCTTCTCTGCGGGGACGTTTGCTGGGCCTCGTGCTGTTTGCGTGCGTGCCCCCCGTCATCTTGATGCTGTACGCCGCGGTGGAGTCCCGGCGGCTCGCGGTGTCTGCCGCCGAGGAGCGGGTGCTGGGGCTGGCGCAGTTGGCGGCGTCGGATCTCGAGAAGAAAGTTCTCAAGGGCGCCGAGCACCTGCTGATCGCCTTGGCCCGCATTCCGGAGATCGCCCGCATGGAGCGGCCAGCGTGCTCCGATCTGCTGGCCGGGATGATGGCCCGTTATCACAGGTACGGCAACTTGTTCGTCGCCGATGCCGCCGGGCGGATGGTGTGCAGCGGCGGGCCGCAGCCCGGCCCGGTGAACGTGGCGGATCGGGATTATTTCCGCCGGGCCGTCAATTCGTCCGAGCCGGTGGTGGGCCGGCCCATCATCGGCCGGGTGGCGGGTCGGCCGGTCCTGCCCAGCGCGTATCGCTTGGCGGACCGCTCCGGGAAAGTGATCGGAGTGGTGGCAGCCAGCCTCGATTTGGCGTGGTTCAGCGAATTGATCGTGGCGAGCCAGCCTGACCCTGGGGTGGTTTTTTCCATGCGGGATGCGGAAGGGCGCTTGCTGGCCCACCATCCCGATCCGCAAGCCCAGACCGGCCGGTCTTTTCCCGATGCCCCCCTTACCCGTGCGCTGGCTTCCGGAGGGAAGGCAGGTACCGTCGAAACGATCGACATGGACGGCATATCCCGAATCTATGGGTTCGTGTCGATCAGCCCCGGCGGGGCGGGCCCGATTCGGCTGGTGGTGGGCGTCCCCAAAGAGCGCCTGCTGGCCCGCAGCGACCGCATATTCGCCCGTCACCTGCAGATTCTGGCCGCGGTCGCCCTGGCTACTCTCATGGCGGCATGGGCCTTCGGAGAGTTCGCGATTCGGCGGCGGGTTGCGGTCCTGGGGCGGACGGTGGAAGCCATCGGCGCCGGAGACCACGCTGCCCGAGTGGGGGCTCCCGCGGGCGGCGGGGAGTTGGGCGAACTGGGCCGGGGAATCGACCGGATGGCGGAAGCGCTGGAGGCCCAACACGGGGAATTGCAGCGCTTCGCCCAGCATCTGGAATCCATCAATCGCGCCCTGCGCCTGCTGTCCGACGGCAACCAGGCGCTGATTCGCGCCACTGAAGAGCCGGCCTTGCTCAGCGAGGTATGCCGGATCATCGTCGAGGTCGGGGGCTATCGCCTGGCCTGGGTGGGGTTCGCCGAGCAGGACGAAGCCCGCGCCATCCGGCCGGCGGCCTATGCCGGCTTCGAAACCGGTTATCTGGATTCCCTGCGGGTGACGTGGAAGGACGATCAATTCGGCCGGGGCCCCACCGGAACCGCCATCCGCACCGGCCAGCCGGTGGTCGCCCGCCATATCCTCACCGATCCCGATTACGCGCCCTGGCGGGCGGCGGCTCTGGAGCGCGGATTCGCCTCGGCCATTGCGCTGCCGCTGCGCTTCGAGGGCCGAGTCGGCGGGGCCTTGAGCATCTATTCCGGACAGCCCGATGCTTTCGGCCGGGAGGAGACCGAACTGCTGACGGAGATGGCGGGCGATCTGGCCTATGGCATCGAAACCCTGCGCCTGCGGGCCAGGCACGCCGAGTCCGAGGAGGAGGTCCTGCGGCTCAACGCCGACCTGGAACGGCGGGTGGCGGAGCGCACGGCGGAACTGGAGGCGGCCAACAAGGAGCTGGAAAGCTTCAGCTATTCGGTATCCCACGATCTACGGGCGCCGCTGCGGGCCATCGACGGCTTTTCCTCGATGCTGGAAGAAGATTACGGGAGCCGGTTGGATGCGGAAGGCCGGCGGCTCATCGGGGTGATCCGCGACAACAGCCGCAAGATGGGGCGGCTGATCGACGACTTGCTGGCTTTTTCCCGGCTGGCCCGCCGCCCCATGGCCGCGGCTCCGGTGGACATGGCGGCCTTGGTTCGGGAGGTCTACGAAGAGTTGGAGGCCGAGGCCGGCGGCCGGACCGTGGCCTTCTCGGTGGGGGCCTTGCCGGAGGTCCGGGGGGATGCGGCGATGCTCCGGCAGGTGTGGGTCAACCTGCTGGCCAATGCCGTCAAGTTTACTGCTCGGCGGCAACAGGCGGCCATCGAAGTGGGCGGCCGGATCGAGGGAGCGGAGCGGATTTTCTATGTCAGGGACAATGGCGCCGGTTTCGACATGCGTTATGCCGGAAAGCTGTTCGGAGTCTTTCAGCGCTTGCACGGCGATGCCGAATATCCGGGAACCGGCGTCGGCCTGGCCATCGTGCAGCGGGTGGTGGCCCGTCATGGCGGGCGGGCATGGGCGGAGGGCAAGGTGGAGCAGGGCGCCACCTTTTATTTCTCCCTGCCGGGAAACCTCCCTCCGGCACCCAGCGCTCAATGACACAGCCCAACGAATGAAGGCACACCGGATTCTCATTCTGGAAGACGTCGCCGCCGATGCCGAACTTGCCGAGCGGCAGTTGCGGCGGGCCGCTGGGTATTGGTCCAGGCCATGGCGGATTACCGGACGTGGCGCGCCAAGGGCTTGCGGCCGCCGCGGGTGGCGGTCAACGTATCGGCCTTGCAATTGCGGCGGCAGGATTTCGTCGCCATGGTGGAGCAAGCGCTGGCGGGGGATGAGGCCTTGGCGGCGGGGCTGGAGCTGGAGATCACCGAGAGCCTGATCATGCAGAATATCGAGAAGCATATTTCCAAGCTGCAAGGCATCCGGGAGTTGGGGGTGAACGTCGCCATCGATGATTTCGGCACCGGCTATTCCTCGTTGAGCTATCTGGCCAAACTGCCGGTCACCACCCTCAAGATCGACCGCGGATTCATCATCGACATGCCCCGCAACCGGGACAGCCTGAACATCGTTTCCACCATCATCTCCCTGGCGCATTCCCTCGGATTGAGGGTGGTGGCCGAGGGGGTAGACGCGATGGATCAGTTGGAGTTGCTCAGGCAACTAGGCTGCGATGAAATCCAAGGCTATCTGTTCAGTCGGCCGGTGCCGGCGGAACAGGTGGAACGGATCATTGACGGTTCCGTCGGGGGATGGTCTTCCGCTCCGCCTGATCAGCGGCCTGGGGCTTGAACTGCCGGGGAATGCGTCCATCCGTCTTCCCAGCTTTGCGGGGAGGGGGTACCATATAGGCCTAAGCAGGCGTTTCGGAGCACATCCGAGCGGAGCTCCGGCGCCGGTATATGACGAGGCTCCCGAGGAGGAGATCTATTGCGGCCCACCGATATCCGTGTCCCCGACTATTTCCACAAAGTCGTCGATTGCCAATGGGCGTGTCCTGCCCATACCCCGGTTCCTGAATATATCCGCCTGATCGCCGCCGGGCGTTACAGCGACGCCTATATGGTGAACTGGGAGTCCAATGTGTTTCCCGGCATTCTGGGCCGCACCTGCGACCGGCCCTGCGAGCCGGCCTGCCGGCGGGGCAGGGTGGAGCAGGAGCCGGTGGCCATTTGCCGCCTGAAGCGGGTGGCGGCGGATTACAAGGACGATATCCGCGGCCGCTTGCCGAAGGTGCCCGCCGCCAAGAACGGCAAGCGGGTGGCCCTGGTGGGAGCGGGACCGGCGGCCTTGACCGTGGCCAGGGACTTGCTGCCCCTGGGCTACGGGGTGGTGGCCTACGACCAGGAAAGCCGGGCCGGTGGCATGATTCGCACCCAAATCCCGGCATTCCGCCTGCCCGAAGCGGTGATCGACGAGGAGACCGGCTATGTTCTGGGTATGGGCCTGGAAGCCCGCTTCGGACAACGGGTAGAGAGCATGAAGGCGCTGCTGGCCGAGGGCTACGACGCCGTTTTCGTCGGCACGGGGGCGCCTCGCGGCCGCGATCTGGAGATTCCGGGGCGCCGGGAGGCGGCGGCCCATATCCATATTGGCATCGACTGGCTGGCCAGCGTGTCCTTCGGCCATATCGACAAAATCGGCAAGCGGGTGGTGGTGCTGGGCGGCGGCAACACCGCCATGGATTGCTGCCGCACCGCCCGGCGTCTCGGTGGCGAGGACGTGAAGGTAACGGTGCGCAGCGGCTTCGAGGAAATGAAGGCATCCCCTTGGGAGAAAGAGGATGCCATGCACGAGGGGATTCCCATCCTCAATTACCTGGTCCCCAAGGTTTTTACCCACGACAACGGCAAACTCACCGGCGTCACCTTCGAGAAAGTGGCGGCCCGCTACGATGATCAGGGGCGGCGCAGCCTGCTGCCCACCGGCGAGCCCGACGTGCATCTGCCCTGCGACGACGTGCTGGTGGCGGTGGGCCAGGAAAACAGCTTTCCGTGGATCGAGCGGGATATCGGCATCGACTTCGACCGCCATGGCATGCCGGTGGTGGATGCGGCGACTTTTCAAGCCACCCTGCCGGGGGTGTTCTTCGGCGGCGATGCCGCTTTCGGACCGAAGAACATCATCTGGGCGGTGGCCCACGGCCACCAGGCCGCCATTTCCATCGACCAGTTCTGCCACGGCGACGATATCCGCCGGCGGCCCCCGGCGGCGGTGCGGCTGACCAGCCAGAAGATGGGCATTCACCAATGGAGCTATGACAACGATATCATCCTGGACCGGCGCTATCCGGTACCCCTCCGGGATAAGATCATCGCCCTCAAGAGCATCAAGGTGGAAGTGGAGCTGGGTTTCGACCGCAAGCTGGGCTACGCCGAGGCGGAGCGCTGCCTGAATTGCGATGTGCAGACGGTGTTCACCGACAAGCAGTGCATCGAGTGCGACGCCTGCGTGGACATTTGCCCCATGGATTGCATCACTTTCACCGAAAACGGCGAGGAACAAGAATTGCGGAGCCGCCTCAAGGCTCCCGCGGAGAACGGCTCTCAGGATTTGTACGTCTCGGATGCCCTCAAGACAGGCCGCGTCATGGTCAAGGACGAGGATCTGTGCCTGCACTGCGGCTTGTGCGCCGAGCGTTGCCCTACGGGGGCGTGGGATATGCAGAAATCCATCATCCAACTTTTGCGGGCAGGACCGTCATGTCGCTCAAGCTAGAACGGGTCAACGATTTCGTCGTCAAATTCGCCAACGTCAACGGCTCGGGATCGGCCAGCGCCAACGAGTTGTTCGCCAGGTCCATCTTGCGCATGGGCGTGCCGGTGAGCCCCCGTAATATCTTTCCCTCCAATATCCAGGGGCTCCCCACTTGGTACGAGGTGCGGATTTCGGAGGCGGGACGCCTGGGGTGCCGGGGCGGGGTGGATTTGATGGTGGCCATGAATCCGCAGACCTGGACCGAAGACGTCGCGGGCATCGAGCCCGGCGGCTACCTGCTGTACGACTCCACCAAGCCTTTGCCGCCTTCCCAGTTTCGGGAGGATGTTCACGTCATCGGTGTTCCCCTCACCGAACTATGCAATAGCGTCTATACCGATCCACGCCAGCGCCAGTTGTTCAAGAACATCCTCTATGTGGGGGTCTTGTCCGCCCTGCTGGACATCGACGTGAAAGAAATCGAACGCCTCGTCGGCGAGCAATACCGGGGCAAGGATGCCCTGATCGGTCCCAACCTGGAAGCCCTGAAGCTAGGCCGGGATTACGCGTTGTCCCATTTCGATTGCCCCATCGGACTTAAGGTGCGGCGCTCCAAGGCCCTGGGAGACCGCATCTTCATCGATGGCAACAGCGCAGCGGCCTTGGGGTGCGTCTACGGCGGGGCGACGGTGGCGGCCTGGTATCCGATT
Source organism: Betaproteobacteria bacterium (assembly GCA_023259135.1). Classification (GTDB taxonomy): domain Bacteria; phylum Pseudomonadota; class Gammaproteobacteria; order Burkholderiales; family JAHFQX01; genus JAHFQX01. Next base: position 54,641 of record JAHFQX010000013.1, read on the forward strand.
ACGCCTTCCTCTTCCTTGGCCGAGGCTTTCGGCCGCTATTGCGGACAATACCGGGTGGATCCGGAAACCGGCAAGAATCGCTATGCCATCGTCCAAGCGGAGGACGAGCTGGCTTCCATCGGCATGGTGATTGGCGCCGCCTGGAACGGCGCCCGGGCTTTTACCGCCACTTCCGGCCCCGGCATCTCCCTCATGACCGAATTTCTCGGACTGGCGTATTTTGCCGAGATCCCCGCGGTGATTTTCGACGTGCAGCGCGGCGGCCCCTCCACCGGCATGCCTACCCGCACCCAGCAGGCCGACGTGCTGGCCTGCGCCTACGCATCCCACGGCGACACCAAGCATGTGCTGTTGTTTCCGGAAGACCCCAGAGAGTGTTTCGAATTCGCCGCACGGGCCTTGGATCTGGCCGACCGCTTGCAAACGCCGGTATTCGTGCTGAGCGACCTGGATATCGGCATGAACGAGCGGGTGTGCGAACCCCTGGGCTGGGACGACTCCCACAGAATGGACCGGGGCAAGGTGCTGGGCTTCGAGGAACTGGAGTCGGGCAAGGAATTCGGCCGTTACCTGGATGTGGACGGCGATGGGATTCCCTACCGCACCTATCCGGGCTCCCATCCCGCTCGGGGGGCATTTTTCACCCGGGGCACCACCAAGGACCGCTATGCTCGCTACAGCGAGGAAGGGCCGGTCTATGTGGACAACATGGAGCGGCTCATCAAGAAATTCGAGACCGCCAAATCCCTGCTGCCTCAGCCCGAGGAACGGCGCGCCGAACGCCCCGCCCGGCTGGGGGCGATCTACTACGGGTCCACCAGTCCAGCCATGTTGGAAGCCCTGGGGGCACTGCAATCCCAAGGGATAGCCCTCGATTTGCTGCGGGTCCGAGGATTCCCGTTCCACGAGCGGGTGGCTAAATTTGTCGCCGAGCACGATGAAGTCTTCGTGGTGGAGCAAAACCGAGACGGACAGTTGCGGGTATTGCTGATGAACGAGTGCGGCATCGACCCCGCCAAGCTGGTGCCGGTGCTGCACTATGACGGCGCCCCCATCACCGCCCGGTTCATTGTTCGGGAAATCGCCGAGCGTGCCAGCCTGGCCCGTGTTACTCCCTTGCGGAAATCGACCCCATGACTTATCTCGCCAAGCCCAAGCTGCATCACCCCAAACTACCCGTCAATCGACTGGGCTATACGCGGCGGGATTACGAGGGGGCGGTCTCCACCCTATGCGCCGGCTGCGGCCACGATTCCATCAGCGCCGCCATCGTGCAAGCCTGTTTCGAACTGGACTTGCCGCCCCACCGCATCGCCAAGCTGTCCGGCATCGGCTGTTCCTCCAAAACGCCGACTTATTTTTTGGGCAATTCCCACGGTTTCAACAGCGTCCATGGCCGTATGCCGTCGGTGCTGACGGGCGCCAACCTGGCCAACCGGGAACTGATTTACCTGGGGGTGTCGGGGGACGGGGATTCGGCGTCCATCGGTCTGGGCCAGTTCGCCCATAGCATGCGGCGCGGCGTGAACATGACTTATATCGTGGAAAACAACGGCGTCTACGGGTTGACCAAGGGGCAGTTTTCCGCCACCGCCGACAAGGGCTCCAAGAGCAAGCGGGGCGCGGTGAACAACGACTCGGCCATCGATCTGGTGACCCTGGCCATCCAACTGGGGGCCGGCTTCGTGGGCAGGGGTTTCTCCGGCGATAAAGCCCAGTTGGTCCCTCTCATCAAGGCGGCCATCGAATATCCGGGAGCGGCTTTTATCGACTGTATTTCGCCTTGCATTGCCTTCAATAATCACGCCGGCTCCACCAAGAGCTTCGATTACGTGCGAGCCCATAACGAGGCGGTGAATCGGCTCGATTTCATTCCCGCCGGAGGGGAGATCACCATGCAAGCGGCCCCGGGCAGCCTAAGCGAAGTCCCCATGCCCGACGGCTCGGTGCTGAGATTGCGCAGACTCAGCGAAGACCACGACCCTACCGACCGGACCGCGGCATTGAATTATTTGCGGCAGCGGGAGGCCCAAGGAGAAATCGTTACCGGGCTGCTCTACTTGGACCCCGAACCCGACGATTTGCATGCTCATCTCCACACCGTGCCGGCACCCCTTAACCGATTGGGGGACGCTGAGCTTTGTCCGGGCTCCGCGGCGCTGGAACGCATCAATGCCGCGCTGCGCTGAGCCGAGCCTTCATTTTAGGAGAAGTGATCGTGAAGAAACCCGTGCTGCATAATGCTTTCTGCGATCTTTTGGGCATTGAGTATCCCATCATGTTGGCCGGCATGGGAGTGTTCGGGCGGGCTACCCCGCCTAAGCTGGTGGCGGCGGTGTCCAAAGCCGGCGGGCTGGGGGTGATGGGCTGCTCCGGGTTGTCTCCGGAAGAGACCCGGCGCCGCATCCGGGAAGTCCGCTCCCTGACCGACAAGCCTTTTGGAGTGGATATGCTGTTGCCCGCCAAGATTTCCGAGTCGGCTCCCACTCGCTCCGGCGTACAGGAACAGTTGCGCCAGCGCTATCCGGAGCACGTGGCTTTCGTCAAGGGGTTGATCAAAAAATTCGGTTTGACCGAAGTGGAATTCGGCAACGAGATCGTCATCAACAACGAGTACGCCCGCTCCGTGCTGGATGTGGTGGTGGAAGAGAAGGTGCCGGTTTTCGCCGCGGGCCTTGGGGATCCCGGGATGATCATTCCCGAGGGGCATGCCCAGGGGATGAAAATTTTCGGGCTGTCGGGGTCGGTGCGCAACGCCGTGCGGCAGAAAAAATCCGGGGTGGACGGGGTCATCGCCCAGGGCACCGAAGCCGGCGGGCACACCGGAAAAATCGCCGCGTTTCCATTGATTCCCCAAGTGGTGGATGCGGTCAGCCCCACCCCGGTGATCGCCGCGGGCGGCATCGCCGATGGGCGCGGGGTGGCGGCCGCGTTGTCGCTGGGGGCCCAGGCGGCCTGGATCGGCACCGCTTTCCTGGTGGCGGAAGAATCGGCGATTTTCGACGCCAACCAGGCGCAAATCCTGGAAGGGGATTCGGAAAGTTTTCAGGTAAGCCGAATTTGGACCGGCAAGACGGTGCGAACTTTCTACGGTGATGTGTCCAAGGCCTGGGACGAATCCGGCTTGGTGCCGCTGGATGCCCCCTATCAGCGGATTCTCATGGAAGATTTCATCGCCGCCGCCGAGAAAGCCGGCCGCTATGATCTGACTCTGAATGCCGCCGGCCAGATCGGCGGAATGCTGAAAAAGCGCAGGCCCGCGGCCCAGATCATGGAAGAACTGGTGGAAGGGGCGGTGGAAAATATTCGCCGGCTCCAGTCGAATATCACGGTTAGCTTGTCTTAGCCGCGTGCTGTCATATTGTTTTCGAGTTGATAGTCCGCCCACTGTGGCGAAAGAGGATTCTGTATGTTGACCATCGAAGGAGGATCATGAGTTCTAAGAAAGCCGTTATCAGCGGCGTCTACGACACCAAGGTCGGCGCGCTGCCGGAAAGCACCTGCATGTCGCTGCATACCGAGGCCGGCTTGGGGGCTATCCAGGACGCCGGCCTCAAGGTATCGGACGTCGACGGACTGCTCACCGCCTATTCGTTCACTTCGCCGCAGTTGATGCTGGGGGCGGTGTTCGCCGAGTACGTGGGCATGTACCCCAAGGTCAGCGCCTCGATTTCCATGGGGGGCGCCACCGCCGGCCTGCTGGTGGCCCACGCCGTGGCGCTGGTGGAATCGGGCATGTGCCGCCACGTGTTGTGCCTGACCGCCGACAATCGGATGACCGGCCTGGGGGACAAAGTCCAAGCGGCCTTGGCTAGTGTGGGCCATCCCCAGTATGAGCAGCCCTATGGCATGAGCGTGCCGTCGGCCTTTGCCCAGGCGGCCCAGGTCTACATGCACGAATTCGGCCTGACCCACGAGCACATGGCGGCGGTGGCGGTGAACCAGCGGGCCAATGCCGCCAAGCATCCCAATGCCCATATGAAGAAGCCCATCACCATGGAAGATGTGGCCAAATCGAAAATGGTCGCCTCGCCGCTACGGGTGCTGGATTGCTGCTTGGTATCCGATGGCGGCGCCGCGGTTCTGGTGAGCGCGCGGGAGGCGGCGCGGGATCTGCCGAAAACCGCCGTGGAGATCATGGGGGTCGGCGAAGGCCACACCCATGAGCATATTTTCATGGCCCCGTCGTTGGTGGATTTCGGCTGCAAGGATTCGACGGCCACCGCCCTGGGCAAGGCCGGGCTCAAGCACAGCGACGTCGATTGCGCTCATATCTATGACTGCTTCACCAGCACCTTGCTGATCTGCCTGGAGTCCATGGGATTTTATGGAAGAGGCGATGCGGGGAAAGCCGCGCTGGCCGGAGAATTCGCCATCGACGGCCGTTTTCCGGTCAACACCAACGGCGGCTTGCTGTCCTACGGCTCTTCCGGAGCCGCCGGCGGCATGTTTCACGTGGTCGAGGCGGTTCGCCAGTTGCGCCGGGAGTGCGGCGAGCGTCAGGTGAAGGATGCCGAAGTGGCCTTCGCCCACACCTTGGGCGGAATTTTTTCGGGGCATTGCTCCATGGTTTTAGGGAGGTTGTAACCGTGTCCGATACTCCAGCGCTGATTAAGCCGATTCCCGTTCCCGACGCCGACAGCCGGCTGTACTGGGAAGGCGCCAACCAAGGCAAATTCATGTTCCAACGCTGCTTAAGCTGCGGCAAGGCGCAATTTTATTCCCGCTCCTTGTGCAGCCATTGCCAGGGCAAAAACCTGGAGTGGCAAGCCGCCAAGGGGCTGGGCAAGGTGGCGAGCTTCTCGGTGGTCCACCGGGCGCCCATCGCCCCCTTTGCCGATGACGCGCCCTACGTGGTGGCGTTGATCGATATGGACGAAGGTTTCCGTTTCATGTGCAACGTGATCCACTGCGATCCGGCCACGGTGCGTATCGGCATGCCGGTGCGGACGGTGTTCGAGGAACGCCCCGGATCGACCCAGAAAATTCCTCAAGCGGAGCCGATGTGACATGAGCGACCAGCCCCTGTTTACCTACGATTATTACGAGCCGGGCAAGATTTACGGCGTCAAGGAATTCACCGTGGACGAGGCGGTGGTGGCCAAGTGGCGCACCGTCTATCCCACCGACAACGATCCCGGCGTGATGCCCGGCGGCATGCTGGCCATGATTGTCGTGGACGCGGTGCTCACCTACAATGCGCCGCGGCCGCCCGGCGGCGTGCATGGCGGCCAGACCTTCGACGTGCGTCGCATGCCCCGCATCGGCGAAACCCTGCTGACCGAGGTGAAATGCCTGGACAAGGAGATCAAGAAGGACCGCAAGTGGGTGCGGGCTCTGACCACCACTCGCAGCAAGGATACCGGGGAGATCGTGCTCACCGGCATCATGACCACTCTGGTTGCCCAGTAGGATACCGCCATGGAAAAAACCCTCAAACCCTCATCCCGCCACGTGGATTTCGAATCCATCCTCAACTACGCGGACGTCACCAACGACTACAACCCGGTCCATGTGGATAAGGAGTTCGCCGCCAAGAGCCCCATGGGCGGCATCATTGCCCACGGCACCATGTCGGTGGCCTTGATCTGGCAAGCGCTGAAAAACACTCTGGGGGTGGAGGCCCTGAACCGGATCAACCTGGAGATCCGCTTCGTGCGGCCGGTGCGGATCGACGACACCGTCACCGGCGGCGGAGAGCTCCAAGCCGGTTCCAGCAATGTCTACGACGTCTGGGTCAAGAACCAGAAAGGGGAAGACGTGATCCGGGGTGTTGCCACCCTCAGGGCGGCATAGCCAGGCAGCCGAAGGTTTTTCAGACGGGGGGCAGCGGGCCCCCCGGGCGCGCCACCCAATCCCCGTGGGCGAGCCAGTGGTCCAGCATCCATAAGCGATCGCAGCCCCAGAAAGGTTCTCCGTCCACGATAAAGAACGGAGAGCCGAACACGCCCCGCCCCACGGCCTCGTCCACCGCCTCTTTCACCCGCTGCTTGACGGCGGGGTCTTGCAGCCCGTCCAGCAGGGCATTTCCGGAAAATCCCAGGGCCTGGGCTTCCACTGCCAGGCGCTCCGGGTCGGCGATGTCCGCTATTTCTTGAAAGCGCAGCATGTAGAGCCGTTTGGCGAAGGTTTTGGCCTTGTCCGGGCGCTGGTCGTGCATCCAGTAAAACGCCCGGGCGGCGGGCAGGCTGTCGAACATCACGTCGCCTTCCGGCAGCTTGAGCGGCACGTTCAACAGCTTGGCGAGCCGGGGCATGTCCCGCAGCAGATAGGGGCCTTTCAAAGGCGTATCCAGCAGCGGCTTGAGTCCCATGATCTTCACCACCGTGATCCCCAGCAGAAACGGATGCCAGTTCGCCGTGCGGTTATGGCGGGCCGCCAGATCGTCGATTTTCATCGCGGCGAGATAACCGAAGGGAGAGAGGAAGTCGAAGTAGAAATCGATGGGGGCGGGCACCGGAGGTCCTCTTGAGATAATGGGCGATGGGGTTAAGACGAGATGGTGACGCCGCCGTCCACCACGAGGGTTTGGCCGGTGATGAAGCGGGCCGCGGCGGAAGCGAGGAATACCGCCACTCCGGCGACGTCGGCGGGTTCGCCGAGGCGCCGCAAGGGAGTCTGAGATTCCCGCTGCTGGCGGATCTTTGGGTTTTCCCAGAGGGCCCGGGCGAAATCGGTCTTGATGAGTCCCGGAGCGATGGCGTTGACGCGCACGTTGCGGGGGCCCCATTCCACGGCAAGATTGCGGGCCAACTGCGCCTCGGCGGCCTTGGAGAGGGCGTAGCCGCCGGTGACCGGGGTGCCCCGCAGCGCGGCGATGCTGGAGATGAGAATCACCGACCCTTCGCCTCGCTCCGCCATCCCGGGGATGAGCTTGTTGCACAGCCACAGGTTGCTCAAGACGTTGGCGGTCATCAGCTTGGCGAAGGCTTCGTCGGTCAAGCCTTCGAGCGGGCCGAAATGAGGGTTCACCGCGGCATTGCAGACCAGAATGCCGATTTGTCCCCAATGGGCCAAGGCTGCGTCCGCCAGCGCCTCCACTTGCTCCCGGACCGAAACGTTGCAGGGGACGGCGATGGCTTCCCGGCCCCGCGTCCGCAATTCATCCGCGACCTTTTGGCAGGCGTCGGCCTTGCGGCTGGAAATGATCACTCGGGCTCCGGCCTCGGCCATGGCCTCGGCGATGGCCTTGCCGATACCCCGGGTGGAACCGGTGATGAGGGCAACTTTTCCGTTGAGATCGAACAACATCGTCGCTTCCCCCTCAAGAGTGACTTCCGAATTTCCGCGAGTGTACCCCAAGCCCGGGGAATAGGGCTCAGGTCAGTCTGCTTTTATGGAAAAACTCGAACCCGGACACCCCTATTACTACTGGTAGCCTTCATGGCAATCGCGCTACCGCATTTCGCAATATGCATAAGTTCGACTCGATCTTCGCGGCAAACGAAGGATCAAGCGGCTGAAACGTTTCGTGGCTCCTATCGGATAGGCGTTGACAAAGATCAGCGAGAGTAACCAATGGCCCTACTACATCTTTGGTTGCTTCGGTACCGACTTTACGGCGCCACAACTCTATAGCGGCGGAGGATAGTCCAGTCAGTTGCTGTTTCCCAGACGTTCGCGCATTTACTATAGAAAGCACACTCCGCTCAGCAGCGACTTTATTCATAAATGTGTTCGTCATGTCTTGCTCCGAATATTGTCTACCCAAGAACGCAGAGGCGCAGCCAGTAATTCCTCAGCGATCCGTTCAGCGTCAATCTCGTGTTCGTTTCCGCGCGTTGAGCAATGTCTAGCTAGCATAGCCCCTTGGTACGTTTCGGCAGATATAGGACAAGGGATTGGAAGCATGTATGGCGCACTCCTAGAAAAGCACGGTCTATCCATCAAGGGCCACGATGCTGCCATCGCAATGTCACGTATTGCTGTGTAGGCGATTCCAAGTTCATAAATGAGATTGTTTGTCTTGCCTCGTATCTCCAGCACAGATTGCCAAAGCATTTCGGCGAGATCATCAATATCTTCTCTGGCGGAGGAATACGGTGCTGGTGCCCCAAGGCTAGAAAGATATGGAATCGGAGTCGCGGAGAATATGCATTTCGCTTCAAGGTGAAGGTGCCACGCAAAGAGACGGCCTGCGCGAAAATATGACTCGATTGTTTCTGGGGAGTAAACGCTCCAATTGTTTGGGTAGTCGCGCTGATCGCTGGCGAGGGGGATGGCAAGCACGTCGATATCGGAACTCGACGATACCTCGCCTCTCACGGCCGAGCCAAATATGTATAGGTCGTGAGTCACCGTCGGGAAAGCCTCTTTACCAAGATCGCCATGAATAGGCCGAATAGGATGAACCTGATTACGGTCAACACGACCATATAGATGTCCGGGAGCGGGCGGAAGGCGACGATCCGGCGACGTTGGACACACCCATCCGGCGCGCCATGCCCCATAGATAGTGCCCCATAGATAGGGGACAGACCACGGTTTCTTGTTACTCATAACCCTGGATCGCAGGCTCCGATTCGACCGTCTTGCTGGGTCGTCCCGATTTTCCCGGTGTCGCTCGCCTGCCCAGCGCTTCCGATACTTGGGCAGTAAAACGCTCATTACCCAGCGCATAATTGCCGTTCGTTGCCCTTCGTATTTCATCCACCAGTCCGG
>JAHFQX010000050.1 GCA_023259135.1 Betaproteobacteria bacterium
TCCAGAACAACCAAATATTCAAGATTTTCCCGGCTCTGCACCTGGGTCACCGTCTCTTGCAGCGTCGCCAGATCCCGCTGGGCCAGGGACGCGGCCAAGGAGGTGTTCAACAAAGGCAGCAAAACCTTCAAATCCCGCTGGGCTTGATCCAGCAGAAACTCCCGGGCGACCCGCGTCCCGTTAAAAACCAGAGCCCCCAACATCAACGCCAAGATAAGCGCCGAGGCAAACACCAGCTTGCGATTCAAGGAGCCGGCGTAGGGCAGGCCCATCAGCGGGTTTCCTTGAGCAATTCCCGTAATCGGGGCATAAAGACCTCGACCGCTTTGAGGTCCGATTCCAATGCCGGCCGCAGCTCCCGTTGTCCGGATGCCGCCATGAGCCCCCGGCCCTCCGACGTGTGGTGGGCGAACTCCAGCAGGGCAGCGGCCAGAACCCGGGCCTCGGCGGGAGGCCATTGCGGGCTGGCTAGATAGACGAGGGAAGACTGCGACGGCATTTCCGCCAGCGTGCGCAGCCGGGCAGAGATTGCTTCGGGGATCGTTTTCAGTACCAGGGTGGCGGTCAGCGCCGCCGCCACTTCCCCCTCGGCCACCGCATGCAGCGCCGCGCTATGGCTGGGCATCACGCGCAGAGTGACATCCCGGCCCGGTCGCAGCCCCGCCCGCCGCAGATAATCGCTCCCCGCCAGGGTGACCAAAGCCAGCGGATCGGGGATGGCCACCACGCGCCCTTTGAGCCCAGCCACGCTGTCGGGGCCGTTGGCCGCCACCACCAGCACCGGCTGGATTGCGCCTCCCGCCACCAACAGCGGCAAATAGCCGGCTTGCTGTTGGGCCAGGCGGGCGTAATGGGGGGCCGTCAGCAGCAGCGGATATTCATGGCGCAGGGTACGCTCCAGAAATATCCGATGATTCGGCGCGGTCACCAGCAGCACCGGGCGCTTTAAGCGCTTCTGCAGAAACGCGCCGAGGGGCTGATACAACTTCAATATCGCCCCGGGAGTCAGGTAGGGAAACACCCCCACCTCCAGACAATCTTCCTCCGCCCCGGCCGGGACGGACAGCATCCCGAACGCCAGCGCCGCCAGCAGCCGGGCAAGCCACCGCTTTAGATAGGGGTGGCGTCCCATCGTTTGGGTCATTTAACCTAAAATTTTTACCAGAGCCTTGGAGCGGCGTTGGTAGTTGTAAAGCGCCTGTTTTTCGGCGGGCAGCCGCCCCACCTCGATGGGCGCAAAACCCCGTTCCACGAACCAGTGGGCCGCCTGGGTCGTCAACACGAACAGCCGGGCGATCCCTCGGCCCCGAGCCCGATTTTCCATGTGGCGCAGCAGGCGGTCGCCGGCGCCGCTGTTGCGGTAGGCCGGGTCCACCGCCACGCAAGCCAGCTCCGCCGCGTCGCTGCCGGCAAAGGGGTAGAGCGCGGCGCAGCCGGCGATGCGGGCATCATGCTCCAGCACCACGAACCGGTCGATCTCCTGCTCCAGCCGCTCCCGGCTGCGCCGCACCAGGATGCCTTCCGCTTCCATCGGTTCGATGACTTGCAGCAGGCCCCCCACGTCTTCGATATCGGCGGGGCGGATGATCTCCAAGGGATCCCGCGCCACCATGCTGCCTACCCCGTCGTGGGTGAACAGCTCCAGCAGCAACGCGCCGTCGATACGATGGCTGATCAAGTGGGCCCGCGCCACCGGCCCGCGGCAGGCGCGCGCCGCCTGAGGCAAATAACGCAACGCATCCTCCCCCAGCCCCAAGGGGCTGGCCAGCCGGGCTTCGGCATCGGATACCGTGAGCTCTCGCAGCAGCCGACCGCGTCGATCCGTGACTCCGGATTCTTCGCCGAGAAAGATCAGTTTTTCCGCTCCCAAGGCCGTCGCCACGGAAGCCGCCACGTCCTCCATCAGCAAATTGAAAACCTCGCCGGTGGGCGAATACCCCAAGGGAGACAGCAGCACGACATCGCTTCCGTCCAGCCGGGCGCGGATGGCCTCGACATGAACCCGCCGCACTTCTCCGGAATACTGCATATCGACGCCGGCCACCACTCCGCGAGGACGGGCAATGACGAAATTACCGCTGGACACCCGGATGGCGGCGTTGGCCATGGGGGAGTTGGGCAAGCCCATGGAAAGCAAAGCTTCGATTTCCACCCGCAGCCCGCCGTTGACCTGCTTCACGCATTGCAGCGCCGCTTCGTCGGTGATCCGCACCCCTTGGTGATAAACGCTGCCCAGACCGCGCTCCGCCAGGGCCGCATCGATCTGCGGGCGGGCGCCGTGCACCAGCACCAGCCGCACCCCGAGGCTGGCCAGCAAGCTCAAGTCATGGGCCAGGCCGGTGAATTTTCCGTCGGTCACCACTTCGCCGCCAAAGGCGATGACAAAGGTGCGGCCTCGAAAGGCATGGATATAAGGCGTCGCGGAACGAAACCACCGGACAAAGGCGGCGGCGGAATGATTGGGCATGGGCTGCAAGGAAATGGACGTGGCCGCTTATTCTAATGGAATCCCGGCGCATCGGGATTGCGCCATACTAAGGAATAATGGGCCGCCGGGGAAGCCTCGCCGGACCGCCCTACCAGTGCAATGGCCGCAATTGAGCGGTTTTCTTGAGCTGGTGGGCCTGCATCCGGGCAATCACGCTGTCCAGCATGCGCAAGGCATCCAGCACGTAAGGCCCCTTGTTGAGCATGACGCACTCGGCCCGCTCGGCCATGGCCGCGTCGGTGATCTCGGCGCGGGACGGCCGGTTTTGCTTGACCAGGCTCTCCAGCACCTGGGTGGCCCAAATGACCGGAACATGGGCCGCTTCGCACAGCCACAGGATCTCTTCCTGAATCTCGGCCAGCCGCTCGTAGCCGATCTCCACCCCGAGATCGCCGCGGGCGATCATGATGCCGAAAGGATGGCGGCCGGCTCCGTGGGCGATGATGCCGGGAAGATCCCGCACCGCCGCGGCCGTCTCGATTTTGGCGACGATCCCCAAGGAGCCCGCGCCCCGTTGCGCCAATTCCTCCACCAAGCGATCGATGTCGGCGGCAGAGCGGACGAAAGAAAACCCCACGATATCGGCGGCCGCCACGGCGAAATCCAGATCCGCCAAATCCTTGTCGGTCAACGCCGGAACGGGCCACCCCAGCCCCGGAAAATTGATCCCCTTGTCGGGGCCGAGCCGTTCTCCCTGGTTTCGAGCGCCGGTGATTTCGACCAGGGCCCCCGCCTCGCTCACGGCCTTCACCACGCCCCGCACCCGGCCATCGTCCAGGGAAATGGGTTGTCCGGGCTCCAGGTAACGAAACACCGAGGGCTCGCTGAGGGGAATGTGTCCCGGAACCTCGACCCCCCCCAGGGAGTTTCTGCGCTCGGCCTCCCCCGGAGCGCCACCCGGGGTCAGCAAAAGAGCGTCGCCGCAATGCACCAGAATCTCCGCCGGCAAAGCGGAGAATTTCCCGGTCCGGGTTTTCCCGGAAAGGTCGCCCTCATTGCCAACCCGCACCAGTTCGGTGCCTTCCGGGACGAAAGCTCCCGCAAGACAAGCTCCCAGAACTTCGGTATCGGACAGCCGCCGCTCCACCACCAGCATGCGCCGCCGCCCCTTGATGTCCCGGAATGCCACCCGATCCGCCGGGCGGAGCCGCTCCAGCCACGGGCGTTCCACGCTGAGGCGAACCGGCTGGGATTCTCCGAGTCTGTCGATCAAGGCCGGATGGCCCGGCCGGCCCGAACCGTCCAGCACCACCCAGGCCGGCCGCATCGGATTGCCCAAGGCATCCCGCTTCACCTTGAGGCGAGCCACCGCGGGCCCGGGAAGAACCGGGCCGGTCCGTAATTTCGGGCCGGCCAAATCCACCAGCACGCGGCAGGGCCGTCCGGCATCCCGAGCCGCCCGGCGGACGTGGGAAACCATTCGCTCCCACGCCTTGACGTCATCATGGGCACAATTGATGCGGGCGCAATCCATCCCCCCCTCCACCAGGCGGCGAACGAAGGACGGATCGTCGGCCGCCTCGGTCGGCAGGGTCACCATAAAGCGGGTCCAGCGGCCGCCCGCGGCCTCCCCCAACAGCCGATCGGTGTGCCGTTTGAGCAGGGCTCTTTCTTTCTCCATGGCGGCCGCCACCCGCTGGCGGTGGTGGGCCGATCCGGGAACGCCGTGCATGTGCCGGAGGGCGGCGATAACCGCATCCAGCGTGGCCAGCACATGGCCCTCGCAGCGCCCCAGGGAGGAGAGCCCCAGGTCGGCCAGGCGGCGCTGCAAAGGACGCAGATCGTGGCGCCGCAAGCCGATGTAGGCCGCCAAGTTGGCGGCGCTGGACAGGAAACTGCGGCTGCGGATGTAGGGCTTCCAGCCCTCCAGCAGCTCCCGCTGGAGGGCGCAAGAGGCCGCCCGCAGCGTCTCAAGGCGCTGCAACAAAACGGCCGGATCGGCGGTCTCATTTTTGCTGCGAGCCTGTCGAACCGAGCGGTCCGAGGCTGGGGTTTCCGTTACGGAACGTCTCCGCCCTTGCCGGCCAGCCGAAGACTGGCTAAGGTTAGCGGGCGGTTTCGTCATTCGAGCCAAGCACCATGCGCATTGAAATCCTGGGTTGCAGCGCCACCATCGGCGGGAATCGGCGCACCACATCGTTGCTGGTGGACGGCGACACCCTGGTGGATGCCGGCTCCGGGGTGGGAGAGCTGGATCTGGATGGCTTGCTGGCCATCCGCCGGGTGTTTTTGACCCATGCCCATTTGGACCATAGCGGCTTCCTCCCCCTGCTGGCCGACGCGGGCGCCGGCCGGCGCTCCGGCCCTCTGCCGGTCTGGGCCTTGCCCGAAACCATCGCGGCGCTGGAGCAGCACATGTTCAACGGCGTGCTGTGGCCCGATTACACCATCCGGCCCAGTCCCGCGGCGCCCTATCTGACGTTCCATCCGCTGCGGGTGGGGGAACCGGTAGCCGCCGACGGCAAGACCGTCACCCCGCTGCCAGCCCGGCATTCCATCCCCGCCGTGGGGTTTGCATTGCAGGGTTCCGGCGGCGGCCTCGCTTTCAGCGGCGACACCACTTACTGTCCGGAATTCTGGGAGGCCCTCAAAGGGATTCCGGAGTTGCGCGCCGTCATGGTGGAGACCACTTTTCTCAATGCCCAGCGGCAAGAAGCGGTTCTCGCCGGCCACACCACCCCGGCCCTGTTGGCCCGGGGTCTGGCCCACCTTCGGGGCCGGCCGGAAATTCTCATTACCCACCTGGAAGCCGGGCACGAGGATCAGACCCTGGCGGAAATCGGCTCCGCGGTATCCGATTTTGCCGTGACGCAAGCCCGCCGGGGTCAAATTCTGTCCTTGTAGCCGCCGGTCCTTTTGCGGCGGCGGCCGGGATTCCAGGGGTCGCCGAAGCGCCCCTAAGCAACCGCCGACTCGGGACTTTCTTCCTCCCCTTTCGGCAATGGCGCTTCCAACTGCCACCCCACCGCCCTCCACTCACGGGATTCCGTCGCCAAGGCGTAGGCCGTTAAAGGACTGTGCTCCATCCAAGCGGCGGGACCCGAAAGCCGAAAACCTTGCTTGGTGCGCTCCAGGGCCAAGGGGGGCAAGCGAGGGTCTTCCCGATTGCGGCAGAACAGGGCGGCCAAGCGCAAGGCGAGGACCAGATCGGCATCGGCATCGGTCTTGATCTCGCCGCGCATTTTCTCCAGGCCGCCCCGATGGCTCAGGACCAAGGCTCCCAGACGGGCCTGCTCCATTTTGGAAAAGCCCGGCATGTCGGCGTTCTTGATGATGTAGGCCGAATGTTTGTGGTAGCCGCTGTGGGCCACGGTCAAGCCGATTTCGTGCAGCCGCGCCGCCCATGCCAGCAACCGCCGGTCGGGACTTTCCTCGGTCGGACCGCGCAGGCTGTCCAGCAACGCCAAGGCCAGCGCTTCTACCCGTGCCGCCTGGTGGCGATCCGCATGGTAGCGTTCCATGAACGCGGTCACCGTGGCGTCTCGCATGTCATGGCGATGAACCCGTCCGAGCAAATCGTAGAGAATCCCCTGCCGCATGGCCCCGCTGGAGAGCGTCATGCGCCGCACGCCCAATTCGGCGAATATCGCCGCCATGATGGCGAACCCTCCCGCCAGCACTTGGGCCCGGTCAGGCTTGATTCCCGCCAGCACCAGCCGATCGGTATGGCCCATGGAGAGCAAGTGATGCCGCAACCGGTCCAGCCCCTCGGCGGTGATCCCGGAATCGCTAAAGCCGTTTAGCTCCAGCATTTCCGCCAAGACCGCGGCGGTTCCCGAAGAGCCCACCGCTTCTTCCCAATCTTCCGGACCGAAATCCGCGGCGATGGCCTCGACCTCCGCCCGAGCGGCCAGCTCGGCGCGTTTCAGGGCGCCCTTGGTGATCCTGCCGTCGGGAAAATATTTGACGCTGAAGCTCACGCAGCCCATGTACAGGCTCTCCAGCCGCAGCGGCTCGAAGCCTTGGCCGATGATGAATTCGGTGGAGCCGCCGCCGATGTCCACCACCAGCCGCCTGCTGGAGGAAAAAGGCAAGCTGTGGGTCACCCCCAGGTAGATGAGCCGGGCTTCCTCCCGGCCCGCCACCACCTCGATGGGAAAACCCAGGGCGATTTGGGCTCGCTTCAGAAAAGCCGGGGCATTCTTCGCCACCCGCAGGGAATTGGTGCCCACCGCCCGCACCGCTTCCACCGGCAGACTGCGCAAGCGCTCGCCGAATCGGCGCAGGCAAGCCACGGCCCGTTGCTGGGAGGCTTCGTCGAGAAGCTTGTCGGGAGTGAGCCCGGCGGCCAGCCGCACCGGTTCCCGCAGGGAATCCAACGGATAGATTTGATCCCCCACCACCCGGCCCACTTGCAGCCGAAAGCTGTTGGATCCCAGATCCACGGCCGCCAGCATGGAAGATTCGCGCACCGGTATTATCCTTGGGTCTCCCGCTCGATCTCTTCGATGGTGACATGGCGCACGTCCTTGCCCTTCACCATGTACACCACATACTCGGACATGTTCTTCGAGTGGTCGCCGATGCGCTCGATGGCCTTGGCCACGAACAGAATCTCCAAGGCCGTGGAAATGGTGCGGGGATCCTCCATCATGAAGGTGATCAGTTGGCGCAATACGCTGCGGAATTCCTCATCCACCTGCCGATCCTGCCGCACCACGTCGGCGGCGGCGGTCATGTCCAGGCGGGCGAAGGCATCCAGAGAGCGGCGCAGCATCCCCAGGGTCACTTCAGCCATGTGGTTGATCTCGTGGAAGCGGGGCAGGTTGATGCGTCCCGACTGGTGAATCAGCTTGGCCATGCGGGCTATTTTCTCCGCCTCGTCGCCGATGCGCTCCAGGTCGGTGATGGTCTTGATCACCATAATCAGCATCCGCAGGTCACCGGCGGCGGGCTGGCGGCGGGCGATTACCGTGCCGCATTCCTCGTCGATGGCCACTTCCAGGCCGTTGACCCGGTGGTCCTCGGCGATGACCCGGTCGCACAGCATCATGTCCCCTTCCGCCAGCCCTTCCAGGGCATTGACGATTTGCTGTTCCACCATCCCGCCCATTTGCAGCACCCGGGACCGGATGGTTTCCAATTCCACGTCGAACTGCTTGGAGGTATGGTGTTCGGTAGGGTTCATGAGAGTTCGTCCGTAAAAGAAATCTTGTCAGGCTAACCCGGCAACGTGACAGCCTTGTGACGCCCCAACCCGGGGGGTCAATGCCTCAAGGTCTGGACGCCGGTGGTGTCCGCCACCAGCGCCACGTCGGCGCGCCGCCGGGCAAACAGCCCGTTGGCCACGACCCCGGTGAGCTGGTCGATCGCCCCCTCCAGTTCGGCCGGGTTGAGGATATCCAGGCCATGAACATCCAGAATCCAGTTCCCATTATCGGTCACCACCCCTTGTCGCCATTCCGGCCGCCCCCCCAGCTTAACCAACTGCCGGGCTACATAGCTGCGGGCCATGGGAATCACCTCCACCGGCAACGGGAATTTCCCCAACACCGGCACCAGCTTGCCACGGTCCACGATGCACACGAAGCAGCGGGCCACGGCGGCCACGATCTTCTCCCGGGTCAGGGC
Source organism: Betaproteobacteria bacterium (assembly GCA_023259135.1). Taxonomy (GTDB): domain Bacteria; phylum Pseudomonadota; class Gammaproteobacteria; order Burkholderiales; family JAHFQX01; genus JAHFQX01. The sequence continues at coordinate 8,060 of JAHFQX010000050.1, forward strand.
TCCGCCGCCGCCCTTGATCATCTGCAAATGCTCCGTCAGTTCATCGGCGCCATCCACGTAGGCCGGCAGATCGGCCACGGCATTCAAATCCAGCACCGGGATGCCCCGCTCCTTGAGGCGCCGAGCGGTGGCCTCGGAGCTGGCCACGGCGCCCTCGATGCGGCCTTTGATGCGGGCCAACTCGTCGATGAAATGGTTCACCGTGGAGCCGGTGCCCACCCCTACCACGCTGCCCTCCGGAACGTAGGCAACGGCGGCTCGGGCTGCGGCCTGTTTGAGCTGTTCTTGATTCACGGTCGTGATCCTCGCTTGAGGTCTAAGCATAGCGGCTATCCGGTGGCGGCACAAACCCGGCCGGCGCAGTGTGGCGCCAAAGTCATCATGTCCCCTTTCTGTAAGGGAGATACTCCTTCAACGCGCCGATGCCGGAGCGCCGTCCGCCCCGCAGCACTTCTTGAATTTCTTGCCGCTACCACAGGGACACGAATCGTTCCGGCCGATCTTCGGCCCGCCGCGAACGGCCTGCACGACTTCCTTCCGTCCGCCAAGATGAAAGTCGTCGCCGACCAGCCCAGCCGGCTGTCTGTCGCGCTGCTCTTTCCAGTAGGCATGGATTTTCACGAGTGACGGTTCGATTTCGTTCATCCACCTCTCGGCGTCACCGATGCGCCTGGTGATGCCGATGCCATCGTCGGTGCCCAAGCGCAGAAAGGGCGTGAACCAGGTGGGTTGCCCAACGGCCAATAGACTCCACGCCTCGTCGCTGAACTGGAACCCAAGAATAAAGCCCTCGCTCCATTCGGCGGCGCCCCAGTGCGCCTCCCGCCAGAAGATGGGCTCAAACGACGCCGGATCGTCCATAAAGGCGCGGGCAATTCCATTCCAGAAGCGCATCAATAGCCCCATGATCCGGTTAGCCTGATCGAGGTTGGCGAAAGTCGCGTCGCGCTGGCCATCCTCCATATCCCACACCCACGGAAGCCAGCGCGAGGGCATCACCGTCTGCGGGCCAACAACGATAGCTGTCAGATAGCCCTCCAGCGTAGCAACGTCCATCGCCGACTCCGGCACATCGGCGGAGGCGAGGAAATCGTCGAGCTCATCCAGTTCGGCAGGGGAGAGTTTGGCGTTCAGGTCAGGCGATGGCGGCTGGATCATTTCAGGTGCCCCTCAATCCAGTCCCAGCGCTTGTCTTTGACCATCACGAATCGGCAGCGCCCCTTTGACAAGCTGGCCCACAAGCCGCCCACCATTCGGTCATCCTCGGCCGATGTCCAGCGGTCGGCGCCCTTGTACTCGACGGCGAGGAGGGGTCCCGGTTTGCCCTCTGCTCGGGGTAACTGGCATAGGAAGTCTGGGTAAAAGCGACCATCGGCTTTTTGCAGAAAGAAGGAACTCCCTTCGCGCCGCACCAGGTTACGCACCCAGAACTGGATGCGCCCCCTCTGCGCTTGTATGTCCAGCCAGCAGGCGCATTCGAACTCTTCCTTACTGTCGAAGTCGCCCACGCGCCCGTAGAAATGTTTGCGGAAGTCGAAATGCCCGAAACGCCCATCGTAGTCGCGGCTGGGTGCATAGGCCTGCGCGTGAAACTCGAAGGCACACTGATCCGTCACCGCCACGCGCGAGGCCGCATCGTCACCAAACAGTGCCTGCTGGTATGCCTTGCCGACAGCCTGCTTGCGCAGTTCACGAATGCGCGCCTCTACCAGATTGCGGATCAAAAACTTCTGCAGATTGGCACGCGCCAGCGTGAATCCTTCCCGGCGTAGCAAGTCGGTGAGCCACGCTGCGACAAACGCCTGCTTGCTGGCATGGGTCAGCGACGGCTCGGGCAGGTTGCGGCACAGCCAGGTAGCAATGCGAACCTCATCCCAGTTTTCGGGTTGATAGACGAGGCCCAGATCGCGCTGCAAATCGGGCAGGAAGCGCGAGACCATGTGACCACCATCATCGATGTCGATCTCGCCGCCTTCCGACACTTTCAGCGCGGCACCCAGTGCCGTCAGGTCATCGGCCGTCGGCGCGGCGTCGTAGGGCGACAAGTCCCACGGATATTCCAGCCCCTCGGGATCATCAAACCACGCCAGTTGGCCCTGCGCTCGCAAGGCCAACTGCGGCACGCGGAAGCGCTCGCCCAATTCGGCGGGCGTCTGAAAAAACTCAATCGCCGTGGTGCGGCTGACTGCGGCGGCTTCCACAATCGCCGCTGCGGCAGTTTCGGAGGTGACCGAGGCCTTGAGGACTTCGGCCTCATCTTCCGTGAGCGGCGTGCTGATGGTCAGCGTGTTGAGCTTGCCGTCCCAACTGACCTTGTCTCGCACCGGCTTCGGCACGCTCTTCAGGTCGGGCTTTTCGGACAAGGTAATCGCCACGGGCCGAACGACAACGCGCCCAGCGTGCCCCTCCAGGTCCAGTCGTGCCTGCTCGGCCTTGGCGGCAGTGACGAACTCGGTCACCTCGCGCCGCTCAAAGCCAGCGCCCGCCACCAGACGATCCCGCAGCGCGCCTGCCGTCTCGGCAAAATTGCGCGACACCACGAAGGCATAAGACTGATTCAGTGCCTTGGCCTGCCGATGGGCCGCATCAGGCTGCCGCAACACGCGCCCGAGCAATTGTTCCACTGCCGTGGCCGATGACAGCGAGGCCATGCTCACCAGAATATAGGCAAACGGGCAGTCCCACCCCTCGGCCAGCGCCTTCTGGGTGATGACGAATTTCACCGGACAGGCCGGGTCGGCAATACCCAGCTTGTAATCGGCATCGATCTGCTCCAGCCCTTTTTCCTCGCCGGTGGCGACGATAATCTCGCCGGCGGGGATGCCGTGGTTGGTGATCAGCTCGTTCTTCACCTTCTCGAAATCCAGCGTCTCAATGCCGGCCCGGCGCGGTTCGGACTGGATCAACACCAAGGGCCGCAGATAGGCTGCACCTGCGCGGCGATCTTCATCGGCCAGCTTGTGCAGCGCATCGCGTCGGCCAATGGCGTCGGCCAGACACTGCTGCCAGTTGGGTTCCGTTTCCAGCACCACCGGCAGCTTGATCATTTCTTCCGCTTTCAATTCGGCGGCAGACACGCTGTGCAGCACGTTGCTGGGGGTACGCTCCAGATCAGGCGTGGCGGTCAGTTCTATCACGCCGCTGGGACGGAAACGCGCCAGCATATCGAAGGCCAGTTCGGTGCGACTGTTGTGTGCCTCGTCCACCACCACGAATGGCCGGCGCAGGCGCAGCGCGTTGGCCAGAGAGTAGGGCGTGGTGCGTTCCGCGCCTTCTCCATCGGTCAGCAACTCGTCGCGTTGCGTAGGCGACAGGTTGTCGAAGTGATGCATCAACGCGCCACTAGACTGGTACACCTTGCGGCACTCTTCCTCTTCCACCTGGAACGCCTGCCGCGTGGCGACGATCACCGTGGTCGAGGTGTCCAGCGAGGCGCGGGTGACGCTCTTGGCTTCCTCCAGATCGAGCACTGTGATCGAGCCAGCCTCGCGCAGCGCGGCGTGATAGGGGTGGTTGCGATCCTTCAGCGCCTTGATGGTCTGCTCACGGATCGGCTTGCTGGGCACCAGCCACAGAATCACGCTGTGTTCGCAGCGCAGCAGGTGGGTATTGACGAGTTGGACGCTTTTCGCCGCCAGCCAGGTCTTGCCGCCGCCGGTAGGCACGCGCAGGCAGAAGTACGGCATGTCGGTCGGGAAGCCCGACAGCGGGTTGTACGGGTTGCCGCGCCCCCACAGGCGTTCGGTGGTGGCGGTGAAGGCCATCGACGGCGAAGGCAACTCGTGGCAGGTCTTGAAATAGGCTTCCACGCTATCGAGCACTTGCTGTTGATAGATTTTCGGTGCGAATCCGGACATGGCTTACACCTCCAGCGCGTAAGGGGTTTGCTTGAAGGTGATGCCCTCGCGTGCGGCGCGGGCCCCCATGCGGTTGGCGGCGGCGTAGATCACTTTCGGGCCGGCGAATTTGGGCAGCACATCGAGCACCGGGCCGGTGAGCACATTGCCGCCACCCACCGACTTGTCCTTGAGAATGCCGTTGTAGAGCAGGTAAATGGCGCGGCCCTCATGCACGCCCAGCAGCGGTGACCGTTCTTCTTCCTCTCCCGGCAGGAGAGGGTCGGGGTGAGGGCGAGCGCTGCCGGTTTCGGCAAACCAGACGAACTCGGCCAGTTGCGCGAATTTCACATCGCTGCGGATTTGGCCGTCGGCGGCAAACAGCGGTGCTTTGGATAAGCGGCAGAACTGGAAGCCGCCGCCCAGACCTGCCACGGCCTGCTCCTTGGCGTTGGTGTAGCCGCTGGCGATGCGCTTGATGCGTTCGGCGGTGACGTTGCGGGCGATGTTCTCGTCCATCTCGACGAGGATGAAGCGGCGCTGGCCGCCGTCCTCGACGTTCTGTTTCAACACCGCGTGACCGGTTGTGCCCGAGCCCGCGAAACTGTCCAGAACCAACGAATCCTTGTCGCTGGCGATTTGCAGGATGCGCTGGATCAGGCGGGTGGGTTTAGGGGTGTCAAAAGGAACATCATGCCCAATGATCTCGTTAATTTCCTTCTTGGCTTCTTGATTGTGGCCACATTCTTGATTTGTCCACCAAGTCCATGCACGAACACCCGAGCTTTCGACAAGATACGTTTTAACACGAGGACGCCCCTTCCCGTCTTTGCCAAACCACATTCTCCCCTCGCTCAAGAGTTGCTGGTAAACAGGTTCGATATTTGCCCAGCATCGCCCGGGTGGTGGCGAAAATACCGCACCAGAAGTAGTCCGTATTTCATACATCTGGTTTGGTCGCCATCCTTGTGCCGTGAAATCTGTTGAAGTCCATTCACCTCTCGGGTCGTTGTCAGGATTCTTGAAATTCTTCGCCTGATCTTTACTGAGAGGAATTGAGTGAAAATTGAGCGTATCGCTGTTTTTTGCGAATACCACTATATGGTCATGCGCTTGGCTCAAGCCGAGTCGCGCATCCGGAGAAACTCGCCGTTGCCACGCAATAGTTGCCACAAAATTTCCCGCCCCAAACACCTCATCCATCAACAACCGCAGCGTCGCCACCTCGTTGTCGTCGATGGAAACAAAGATTGCGCCGTCCTCGCGCAAGAACTGCTTCAGCAGCACCAGCCTCGGGGTCATCATGCACAGCCAACGATCATGGCGATCCAGCGTCTCGCCTTCCTTGCCCACCACTTCGCCGAGCCAGCGGCGAATCTCCGGGCTGTTGACGTTGTCGTTGTAAACCCAGCCCTCGTTGCCGGTGTTGTAGGGCGGGTCGATGTAGATGCACTTCACCTGACCGGCATAGCGTGGCAGCAGGGCTTTGAGGGCGTGCAGGTTGTCGCCCTGCACGATCAGATTGCCGCTGGCCGCCGTCCCGTCAGCGCCGACTTTCTCGCAAGACAGTTCCGGCACCGGTTCCAACAGGCGGAACGGCACTTCCTTGTGGTGTTTGACGACGGCTTCCTTGCCGATCCAGTTCAACGTGGGCATGGCCACTTCCGCTTCATGCCTAAGCTTCCGGTGCGATCAGCTTCACACCGGGAAAATACGCTGCATAGCGTTGTGTATCCCGGGTCAGGACAGAATGTCCCGACACGGCCGCGTGCGCGCCGATGAAAAAGTCGCCGAGAACGTTGCGCTTCGCGCCCCCTTGCTGGCGGTAGCGCACGAGCGCCTTGCCGGCCAGAAACAGCGCCGGGCGCGGCATTTCGATCATAACCAAGCCCAGGTCGTCGAGGGTCTGATCCAGGGCTTCCACCGTCGAGAAAGTCAGCGACAGTTCAGAGTAGATAATGGGGTTGATGGCCAGCCGATGAATCTTCGACTGGGCGCGTAATTGGCTGATCGACCAGTCAGCCCATTCCGGATCGTTCTCCAGAACGTCGACCAGCACGTTGGTATCGACCAGCAGCATCAGCCCTCGTCGCGCAGCAAGGCCATCAGGTCGTCAGTTCGCCACTTGACGTCGGCCTTGCCGCGGGCTGCCTCAAAACGATCCGGTTTGCGGCTGGGCCGAGCGCCCACCTTATGGATCACTACATCGCCCTCGCGATTGACGGCGAAATCCACCGCGCACCCCGGCGCCAGATTCAGGGCATTGCGAATCTGCTTTGGAATAGTGACCTGACCTTTACTGGTGAGCGTCGTCGCCACGGCATGCCTCCTTTTGTATTACGTCCATGCCCATTGTAATACCTCTGGGGAACTGCTCGCAATCGGCCCTGGCGTTTTGCGGCGCCAAAAGGAAACCTCTCTAGTTTTGGGCTGACAACCCGGCCGGCGTAGCCTCCGGGCGCGGAATCCTGCTAACCTTGGGCCCTTTAGCGCCCCGCAACACGCCGATGAAAACCAACTATCTGGAGAAAATCCTCACCGCCCGGGTCTACGAAGTGGCCATCGAGAGCCCCTTGGAGCCCGCCCGGAATCTGTCCGCCCGCTACGGCAACCGCATCCTGCTCAAGCGGGAAGACCTGCAGCCCATCTTCTCCTTCAAGCTGCGCGGGGCCCACAACAAAATGGCCCACCTGTCCCGCGCCGCCTTGAAGCGCGGCGTCATCACTGCCTCGGCCGGCAACCATGCCCAAGGCGTGGCCCTGGCCGCTCAGCGATTGGGCTGCCATGCCACCATCGTCATGCCCGCCACCACGCCGCAGATCAAAGTCAATGCGGTGGCCGCCCTCGGCGCCCGGGTGGTGCTGACGGGGGACTCCTACGATGCCGCCTACACTCACTCCCTGGAGTTGGCGGCCTGGGAAAAGCTCAGTTTTGTCCACCCCTACGACGACCCCGAGGTCATCGCCGGCCAGGGAACCATCGGCATGGAGCTGCTGCGCCAGCATCCGGAGCCCATCCACGCGGTGTTCGTGCCGGTCGGCGGCGGCGGACTGATCGCCGGCATCGCCGCGTATTTGAAGCAACTGCGCCCCGACACCCGCATCATCGGCGTGGAGCCCCGCGATGCCGACGCCATGTCCCGCTCCTTGCAGGCCGGCCACCGGGTCCGGCTGTCCCAGGTGGGATTGTTCGCCGACGGCGTGGCGGTCAAGCAGGTGGGAGAAGAGACGTTCCGCCTCTGCCGGGAATGGGTGGACGACATCATCCTGGTGGATACCGACGCCATTTGCGCCGCCATCAAGGACATGTTCGAGGACACCCGCTCGATTTTGGAGCCCGCCGGCGCCCTGGGCGTGGCGGGCTCCAAGGCTTACCTGGAGCGCAACCGGGCGCGCAACAAAACCCTGGTGGCCATCGCCAGCGGCGCCAACATGAATTTCGACCGGCTGCGCTTCGTCGCCGAACAAGCCGAGCTGGGAGAGCGGCGCGAAGCCATCCTGGCGGTGACGATTCCGGAAAAGCCCGGCAGCTTCCGGCGCTTCTGCGAAACCCTGGGGGCCAGCAACATCACTGAGTTCAACTACCGCTACGCCGACCCCAAGGAAGCCCAGGTGTTCGTCGGCGTCCAAGTGCAAAACCGCGAGGAAACCCGGCGCCTCGTCAAGCGGCTGCACGGCAAGGGCCTCACCGCCTGCGACCTCACCGACAACGAGATGGCCACCCTGCACATCCGCCACGTGGTGGGCGGCCACGCCCCGGCGGTGCAAAACGAGATCCTCTACCGCTTCGAGTTTCCCGAGCGCCCCGGCGCCTTGATGGAGTTTCTC
>JAHFQX010000014.1 GCA_023259135.1 Betaproteobacteria bacterium
CCGTCTGCTCGACCAGCACCCGCATCGGCAGGCAGACCACGAGCCGCCGCGGTGTTTCTGCGTCCGGGCCGGCCTCGCGTCCCCCTTCGCGCCACCCGCGCTTCCATAGCCAGGCCAGCGCGACCGCAGCGGTTTTCCCCATCCCGGTAGGTACGTCCAGCAATTCAGGCCATGGCTCTTCCGCAAGGCGGCACTGATACGGGAACGGCTTCAGCCCGTCTGGCTGCCCCTCGGTACGCGTCGCGCGCTTGAAGAAGTCTGTGTAGCTCATCGCTCATTCCCATCTGACTGTATCGACGAAAGCTTCGGCTCCCGCAACCGCCGCGCGCAGACGAGCAGGTGCGGCTCCGGCGCGTTTTCCCGATGCCTTGCCGCCCGCCCCCGTTTGTGACTACAATTCAAAATGTAGTCATATCGGGGGAGGCCCATGGAAATCTCGGTTCGCGATCTGAAAAGCCGCCTGTCCGAAACCCTGCGCCGGGTGGCCGACGGCGAGGAAATCATCGTGACGTCGCACGGCAAGGCGGTGGCGCGACTGGTGCCTCCGCGCGCCCGGCGTCGCGCCGTCTCGGCGGAGGCGGAGGCGATCGCCCGCTTTCGGGGCCTTGCCTGGGTGCGTCCGGGAAGCGGCAGGAAGCCTGCGTTGCCGAAACCGCTGATCCGGATCGGGAAGGGCGAAAAGACGCTGGCGGAGATCGTGAGCGAACAGCGCGGATGATCGTCTACCTGGACACCTCCGCCCTGGTAAAGTTGTTCGTGGAGGAAGCGTACTCGGACCGTGTCCGGCAGGCGGTCTCCGGGGCGCGGTCGGTCGCCACGCATGCGATCGCCTACGTCGAGGCCTGCGCCGCGTTCGCGCGAGCGGCCCACGCCCGCGGCACCGACGCGCTGTTCCCCGCCTTGCGCAGGAATCTCGACATCCAATGGGAAGCGTGGGAGATACTGAACGTGACCGAGCCGCTGATTCGCCGCGCGGCCGATCTGGCCGGGCGCTGCCGCCTGCGGGGCTATGACAGCCTCCATCTCGCCGCCGCCGAATCGACGTTTGAGGTTTTCCGCGGTCATGTGCCGTTTCATTTTGCAGTGTTCGACGGGCAACTGACCGATGCGGCGAGGCAGATTGGAATCCCGTTGCTCGAAGCGTAGCGCTTCGCCACCGGGCGCAAGGCGACAGCCGCCGGGATGACGCATGAGCAAGCCCTCTTCTTCGAAGGCATCCAGGACTGACTGGAAGCGCGTTGATGCGCTTCGAGACAGGGAGAGCGATTTGTCGGACAACCCGGAGGCCACTCCGGAAATGTTCGCGAAGACGATCGTCCGCCACGGATTGGTTTCCGCTCCGTCTTTGTCCTGGCGGGTCTGCCGCAGGATGGCCCGCTGCAAACACTCTCCGTAGTTCATCGTTCGCTGCCGTCTGACGGCATCCAGGAAAGCTCCGGCGCCTACAACCGTCGCGCCGCCGGCTCGCCGGGGTCGGGGGTCGGGTCCACATCCGGCAGCTTGAGGATGCGCGTGGCCAGGTGAGGCGCCAGGTCGGCGTAGCTAAGGACGCCGAGCATGGTAGTCAGGTAACGGGTTGCCGAGCGAGGCGGTCGAGTTCCCGCTCCAGCATGCGCAACTGCGGGTACTGCATATTGTTCGCATTCTGCGGTATTCATGATATCCCCAGCCCTGCACTATATTACGGCTTGCACGTCCAATACGTTTCCCCAGTTGGATAAGCGAGTTGCCAAGATGCGGACTCAAACCACCAGCCAAATCTCCACTCTCACCCGCTCCCACCGATCGCGGGTCTGTCGAAGCGCGGCGATCGCACTTCTAGTCGCTCTCCCCGATCGAGCATCTGGGCAATCGCGGTGTTTTCGACCCGCGGCACATAACCCAGCTTCCGCCCCCGCCAGTCCACCCGCACCGCTCGGCTGTCATAGGGATTCTCCGGCTCCCGGACGAGGGCCAGGGCATCACTTTCGGCGAGATCGGACCACAGGCGTTCCCCCTCGTGGTACTGGAACCCAGCGACGAGCGAAACCTGGAGCAGGACGCTTCTCGGAGCGCGGGCGAGCGCCGGCGCGGGCAGCGCGAGCAGCCCCGCCACCTCGGCGATCATGCGCAGGAAATTGCGGCCCTCCATGATTTTTCTGCTTTCGTTGCGTCCACGCCAATTATCGCTCAGCCACTGGCTCAAAACGTGAGCCTGCCCCCATCCCCGGCGCTTGGAACTTGGAACGTAAACAACCGCCAGGGGTCGCCCGCGTATTCCACGCATTTCGAGTACGCCGCTCCGCCCGGAACCGTGCGGACGGGGTGCCGGAGCGGAGCGATGCTCAGCCGCCGATGGCGGTCCAGTTGAAGCCGGCGTCCACGTAGACGATCTCGCCGGTCATGCCGCTGGCCAGGTCGCTGCATAGGAAGGCCGCGGCGTTGCCGACCTCGTCGATGGTGACATTGCGTTTCAGGGCGGATTGGCTGGCCACCGTTCCGAAAATTTTCTGGAAATCGCCGATGCCGGCCGCCGCCAGGGTCTTGATGGGGCCCGCCGAAATGCCGTTGACCCGGATGCCCTTGCCGCCCAGGCTGTAGGCCATGTAGCGGACGTTGGCTTCCAGACTGGCCTTGGCCAGACCCATCACGTTGTAGTTGGGCAGCGCTCGCACCGCGCCCAGGTAAGTCAGCGTCAGCAAGGCGGCGTTGCGGCCCTCCATCATCGGCAGCCCGGCCTTGGCCAAGGCGGCGAAGCTGTAGGAGCTGATGTCGTGGGCTACCCGGAAAGCCTCTCGATTGACCTTCTCCAGGTAATTGCCGTCCAGGGCCTCGCGGGGCGCGAAGGCAATGGAGTGGATGATGCCGTCCAGCCCATTCCAGAGCTTGCCCAGCTCGGCGAACAGCGCCTCGATCTCGCCATCGCTGGCCACGTCGCAGGGAAACACTTGGTCGCAGCCGAATTCCTGAGCCAAGCCCAGCACCCGGTCCCGCACCCGCTCCCCCTGGTAGGTGAACGCCAGTTGCGCCCCTTCCCGCTTCATGGCCTTGGCGACGCCGTAGGCGATGGAGCGGTTGCTGAGCATGCCGGTGATGAGGATGTTTTTACCGTCGAGAAATCCCATGAGCTGCCCCTTTGTTGTGGTCGCGGCATTATAGCGGAAGCCGAGCGGGGTGAGGCCCGCGGCCCGCTGCAACCCGCGGTTTTCGGCTACACTGTGCCACGCCATGAAGCCCCCTTTCCACCGCGCCCTCTGCCTGGTCTGGCTCCTCGCTCTGGGAGCTTGCGGCGACGCGCCGTGGAACAGCCCCTATCCGGCCTCGGAAGCCGGCAGCAACATCCTCTATTCCGCCTTCACCGAGCGCCCCAAACACCTGGACCCGGCCCAGTCCTACAGCGAGAACGAGGCTGTCTTCAACGCCCAGATCTATCAGCCGCCCCTGCAATACCATTATTACCGGCGGCCTTATAGCTTGATCCCCTTCGCCGCCGAGGCCGTGCCGCGGCCCAAGCTGTACGCCGCCGACGGCCGCCGCCTGCCGGACGACGCGCCCCAGGCGGCCTACAGCGTTTATGAAATCCGCATCAAGCCCGGCATCCGCTACCAGCCCCACCCGGCCTTCGCCAAGGACTCAGCCGGCCGGTCGGCCTATGACTCCCTGGGCCCCAAAGACCTGGAAAAAATTTTCACCTTGGCGGATTTTCCGCTGACCGGCAGCCGTGAATTGGTGGCCGCGGATTACGTCCATCAGATCAAGCGGCTGGCCCACCCCCGGCTGCATTCCCCCATCTTCGGGCTGATGAGCGGCTATATCGTGGGGCTAAAGGAACTGGCCGCGGCGCTGGAGCGGGCTCCCAAAGACGGTTACCTGGATCTGGGCCGTTATTCCCTGGAAGGCGCCCAGGTGGTGGACCGCTACACCTACCGGATCACCCTCAAGGGCAAATATCCCCAATTCGTCTATTGGCTGGCGATGCCGTTCTTCGCCCCGGTGCCGGAAGAAGTGGAGCGCTTCTATGCCCAGCCGGGCATGGCGGAGAAAAATCTCACCCTGGATTGGTATCCGGTGGGCAGCGGCCCCTACATGCTCACCGTCAACGACCCCAACCGCCGCATGGTGCTGGAGCGCAATCCCTATTATTCCGGCGAGACTTTCCCCGCCGAGGGCGAGCCCGGCGACGCCGCCGCCGGTTTATTGAAGGACGCCGGCCGGCCGCTGCCCTTCATCGACAAGGCCGTGTTCAGCCTGGAAAAGGAAGGCATCCCCTACTGGAACAAGTTCCTGCAAGGTTATTACGACGCTTCGGGCATCGGCTCCGACAACTTCGACCAAGCCATCCAGATCGGCAGCGCGGGAGACATCGCCCTGACCGACGAGATGCGGGACAAGGGCATCCGGCTGACCACGGCGGTGGCCCCCACCGACATCTACATGGGCTTCAACTGGCTGGACCCGGTGGTGGGCGGCGGCGGCGGCGAGCGCGCCCGCAAGCTGCGGCTGGCCATTTCCATCGCGGTGGATCACGAGGAATACATCAGCATCTTCGCCAACGGCCGCGGCGTCCCGGCTCAAGGCCCGCTGCCGCCGGGCATCTTTGGCGCCCGGACGGGAGCGGACGGCATCAATCCCCACGTCTACGACTGGGTGAACGGCGCCCCGGCGCGCAAGCCCCTGGCGGAAGCCAAACGGCTGCTGGCCGAGGCCGGCTACCCGGAGGGCGCCGATGCCCAGACCGGCAAGCCCCTGGTGCTCAATCTGGACACCACCGCCCGCGGCGCCGACGACAAGGCCCGGCTCGACTGGCTGCGCAAGCAGTTCGCCAAGCTCAACGTGCAATTGGTGATCCGCGCCACCGACTACAACCGCTTCCAGGACAAGATCCGCAAGGGCAACGCGCAGATTTTCCAATGGGGCTGGAACGCCGACTATCCCGATCCGGAAAATTTCCTGTTCCTGCTCCACAGCCTGCAAAGCCGGGTGGCATACCAGGGAGAGAATTCCGCCAACTATGCCAACCCCGAATACGACCGGCTGTTCGAGCAAATAAAGAACATGGAAAACGGCCCCGAACGCCAGGCCCTGATCGACCGCATGCTGGACATCGCCCGGCGGGATGCGCCGTGGGTATGGGGCTTCCACCCCAAGGAATACACCCTGGTTCATGGCTGGATGTTCAACCAGAAGCCCAATCAGATGGCCCGCAACGGCCTCAAATACCAGCGCATCGATCCCGCGCTGCGGGACATCCAGCGGCGGGAATGGAACCGTCCGGTACTGTGGCCCCTGGCGGCGGCCGCCCTGCTGCTTGCCCTCATCGCCGCCCCAGCACTCATCGCCTACCGCCGCCGCGAGCGGGCCAGCGCCACCGCCTAGCTCATCGTCTCCAATTCCCGCGCAGACGCCGGCTTGACGATTAATCGAGGGGAGATTCCGCAGCCGGCAACGGGCCCAACTCGCCGTTCTCAGCCGCCAGGCAGCTCCGCACTTGCTTCGCCGCCGCCACCATGCGGCTCAACGCCGCCTCCACCTCGGGCCAGCCCCGGGTCTTCAGGCCGCAGTCGGGATTGACCCACAACCGCTCCGGGGGGATCACTTCGGCGGCCTTCTCCAGCAGCCGGACCATTTCCTCCGGCGACGGCACCCGGGGAGAATGGATGTCATAGACGCCAGGGCCGATATCGTTGGGATAGCGGAACTCGCGGAATGCCTCCAGCAACTCCATATCCGAGCGGGAGGTTTCGATGGTGATGACGTCCGCGTCCAGCGCGGCGATGGCGGGCAGGATATCGTTGAACTCCGAATAACACATATGGGTGTGGATCTGGGTGGTATCGGCCACGCCGCAGGATGCCGCCTTGAAAGCCCCCACCGCCCAGTCCAGGTATCCGGCCCACTCCGCCCGCTTCAAAGGCAGTCCCTCGCGAAATGCCGGCTCGTCGATCTGGATAATGCGAATACCGGCTTTTTCCAGATCCGCCACTTCGTCCCGCAGCGCCAAGGCGATCTGCAAGGCAGTGGCGGCCCGCGGCTGATCGTCCCGCACGAAGGCCCATTGCAGCATGGTCACCGGGCCGGTCAGCATGCCCTTCACCGGCTTTTCGGTCAGGCTCTGGGCGTAGCCGCTCCAATCCACCGTAATCGGCTCCGGGCGGGAAACATCGCCGTAGATGATGGGCGGCTTCACGCAGCGGGAACCATAGCTTTGCACCCAGCCGCCTTCGGTAAAGGCGAAACCCGACAGATGCTCGGCAAAGTATTCCACCATGTCGTTGCGTTCCGCCTCGCCATGGACCAGCACGTCCAGCCCGCAGCTTTCCTGCCGGCGAATGGCATCGGCGATCTCCTCCCGCATCCGCTCCAGGTAAGCGAGAAAGCCGATGCGGCCCTGCTTGAAAGCGGCTCGCACCGAACGGATTCCGGCGGTCTGGGGAAACGAGCCGATGGTGGTGGTCGGCAACAGGGGCAACCGGAATGCCTGCCGCTGCCGCTCGATGCGGACAGGAAAATCCGAAGCTCGCCGAAAATCAGCCTCGGCCAGCGCGGCAACGCGTTGCCGCACCGCCTCGTTGCGAACGCGGCGAGCGGCCCGACGCCCCCCGGCCCCTCGGGCGGATGCTTCGAGAGCCGCGGCCACCGCGTCACCGCCTTGCTCCAGCCCACGCTTGAGGGTGACGACTTCTTCCATCTTCTGCGCCGCGAAGGCCAGCCAGCCACGCAGCTCTGGATCCAGCTTCGATTCCGGCCGGAGATCCACCGGCACATGCAGCAGCGAGCAGCTCGGCGCCAGCCACAGGCGATCCCCCAGTCTCTCGCGCACCGCGGCAAGGCGCGACAGAATGGGCCTAAGGTCGGCCCGCCATATGTTGCGGCCGTCGATCACCCCGGCGGAAAGCACCCGCCGTTGCGGGTATTCCCGGACAAACTCCTCCAATTGCTCCGGCGCCCGCGCGCAATCCAGGTGCAGGCCGGACACCGGCAACCGGTGCAACCATTCACCCCGCCGCGCCACTTCTCCGAAGTAGGTCGCCAGCAAGATGGGCGGGGCCACGGCGGCCAGCGCGGCATAGGCCGGAAGAAATCCCTCCAGCCATTCCGGACCCAGGTCGAGGGCCAGAATAGGCTCGTCCATCTGCACCCACTCCACCCCCAAGGATTTGAAGCCGGCCAATATCCGCTGATACGCGGCCGACAGCTCGGGGAGTAGCTCCAGACGGGAAAAGCCCCGCTGTTTCTCCTTGCCGAGATACAGAAAGCTCAAGGGTCCCAGCAGCACCGGCTTAGGCCGGAATCCCAGCGCGATGGCCTCCTCGATTTCGTCCGGCAGCCAATTCCTCCCTCCCGGAAACCGGGTTTGGCGGGTGAATTCCGGCACCAGATAGTGATAGTTGGTATCGAACCACTTGGTCATCTCCATGGCCGGCTGGGCGGGGCTGCCCCGGGCCGCGGCGAAATACTGGCCCAGGGTCAGCCGGCCGGGATCGAAGCCGAAGCGTTCCGGCAGCGCCCCCAGCAGGGCGCAAGTACTGAGAACCTGGTCGTACCAGGCAAAATCCCCAACCGCCACAAAATCCAATCCGGCTTCCCGCTGCATGCGCCAATGGCGTTGCCGCAGCTCCCGGCCCGTCTCCCGCAAGGCCGGCTCGTCGCTCTCGCCCCGCCAGAAAGCCTCCAAGGCAAACTTCAACTCCCGCCCCGCGCCGATGCGGGGAAAACCCAGTATGTGCGCAACAGTCATGCCCCTCTCCGTATTCGGAAACTGGCATGTTGCGACGGAGGGGATTATGATTCAAACGATATTTTTTACATTTCTCATTAAATTTTTTCATGATCCAATCCATCCTGGAGCTGCGTCATCTGCGCACCCTGGCGGCCCTGCGGGATAGCGGCAGCGTCTCCCGGGCCGCGGAACTGCTCAACCTGACCCAATCCGCCCTCTCCCATCAGCTCAGGCTGCTGGAGGAGCAATACGGAGCGCCCCTGTTCGAGCGCAAGAGCGTCCCGATCCAATTCAGCCCCGCCGGCCTGCGCTTGCTGCAACTGGCGGACGGCCTGTTGCCCCGGGTCAGCGAAGCCGAGCGAGACATCGCCCGGCTGGCCCAGGGCATGACCGGGCAACTGCGCATCGCCGTGGAATGCCATACCTGCTTCGATTGGCTGATGCCGGCGATAGACGAATTCCGCCGCCGCTGGCCGGAGGTGGAATTGGACATCGTCTCGGGTTTCCACGCCGATCCCGTGGAACTGTTGCGCGGGCGGCGCGCCGATTTGGCGATTGTCTCGGAACGGGATGCCGCCGAGCCCGTGCATTATTTCCCATTGTTCCGGTTCGAGATCGTGGCGTTGCTGGCCCAGGGCCACCCCCTGGAAGCCCGCCCCCACCTCACCCCCAGGGATTTCATCGGCCAGACCTTGATCACCTACCCGGTCCCCGACGATATGCTGGACATCATGCGCAAGGTGCTGACGCCCCGGGGCATCAATCCGACGCGGCGCACCGCGGAGCTCACCATCGTGATTCTGCAATTGGTGGCCAGCCGCCGTGGCCTGGCGGCGCTGCCGCGCTGGGCGGTGCAATCCTACCTGGACCGGGATTACGTCGTTCCCAAGCCCATCGGCAAATCTGGATTGTCCGGGGAACTGTTCGCCGCCTGCCCTCCCAGTCTGGCCAGCCAGCCCTTCATGGAAGATTTCGTCGTCATCGTCCGGGAAAGCTCTTTCCTCAATCTGCGGGGAATCGAGTTGTTATAAAGGGGATAGCGCCGCCACGCCGTTCCTCGGCAATCTTGCTTCCTCCACCCCCAAACCGGATGGATCGTCTACCCTCTGGCATTTTCCCGGTTTGCCTTTCGCATTCGGTGGATTCACGGCAGAATGTGGCTTTTGGCAAGACTGATGCGAGTTTGAATAATTTATTTTAAGGGAGCGTCGCAAGACTTTCCGGTTCCGGCGCCCCGGCCCGTGGGGTGCGCCATCCGAACCAGAAGCTGTCCTGCCCCATCATGTTCCGGCTGCTTCGCTATTTCTCCATCGCCAGCCTGGTCTCAATCGCCATCGCCTCGGTGCTGCTCGGCATGGTGTACCGCGAAATCGCCATGCGCGAACTGTTCGTCATGGGGGAGAAGCACAACGTCGACATAACCCGGGCTTTCGCCAACTCGCTGTGGCCAGAATTCGCCGAGTTCGTCAAATCATCCGGGAGCCTGAATCCCGAACAGCTACGCAATCACCCTCGGATCAAAAAGCTCAACGCGGCGGTCTACGCCCAGGCCAACGGGCTCTCTGCCCTCAAGATCAAGATCTACGACACTCAGGGGCACACCGTGTACTCGAGCGACGCCCGGCAGATCGGCGAGGATGCCAGTGGCAACCAAGGGGTGCGCGCCGCCCTATCCGGCGAGATCGTGAGCTCCCTCGTCCACCGGAACCAGTTCAACGCTTTCGATGGCGTGGTGGAAAACGCCAATGTGCTGCAATCCTACATTCCGATCAGGAGCCCGGATTCGGGCAAGATCGAAGCGGTGTTCGAGCTCTACGACAACGTCACGCCGTTCCTGCGCCGCATCACCCGCACCCAGTCCTTGGTGATGCTGGCCATGGTGCTGGTATTCATGGCCCTGTACGGCGCGCTGTTCCTGATCGTGCGGCGCGCCGACGCCATCATCAAAACCCAGATACTGGAAACGAAACAGCAGCGGGAGACGCTGCTCGAAAGCCAGGCGCTGCTTGCGCGCACCCAATACGCCGTGGACCACGCCGGGGACATGGTGTTCTGGACCGACAAAAGCGGTCATTTCATTTATGTCAATGAAACGAGTTGCCGCCGGCTCGGCTACCCATGCGGCGAGCTGCTCGCTCTGAACGTCTGGGATATAGATCCCGACTACCCCAAGGAGGCGTGGCCCCAGATCTGGGAACGGCTCAAGCGGGAAAAGCAGTTCACTCTCGACTCCCGGCATCGCACCAAATCGGGCGAAGTCTACCCCGCCGAAGTGATGGTCAATTACGTCACCTTCGAGGGAAAGGAATTTGGCTGCGCCTTTGCCCGGGACGTGACCGAGCGCAAGCGCAACGAGGCCGAACTGATCCGCGCACGAGATGCGGCGGAGGCGGCCAGCCGGGTCAAGACCCTGTTTCTTGCCAATATGAGCCATGAGCTGCGTACGCCCATGAATGGCATCCTCGGCATGGTGGATCTTGCCCTGACGGACTCGAACCTATCGAATGAGAGCCGCGAATACCTGATGGAGGCCCGCAATTCGGCCCAAGACTTGATGGAAATGCTTAAGAAGGTGCTGACCTTCGCGGAAATCGAAACCGGCCGCGCCGGTTTAATCGCTAAACCGTTTTTGTTGGCCACATTGACGGCCGACGCGCTTGCCGCGTGCCGACCCCGGGCGAAGGCCAAGTCGCTGGGTATCGCTTCCCGGATACTGCCGGGCACCTCCGAGGTAGTGGTGGGGGATGCCGAATGCCTGCGCCAGATCCTCGACAATCTACTGGATAATGCCGTGAAGTTCACCGAGAAAGGCGAAATTCAGTTGACCGTAGCCCCGCTGGAAACAACCCCCGACAGCGTGATGCTGAAATTTTCCGTGCAGGATTCCGGCGTCGGAATCGCCGCAGACAAACTACACCTCATTTTCGAAGCCTTTACCCAAGCCGATCAGTCATCCACGCGCAAATACGGCGGAACCGGTCTCGGCCTGGCTATTTGCACCCACTTGGTAGCCCTGATGGGCGGTCGCATCTGGAGCGACAGCCAAGTCGGCAAGGGCAGCACATTCCATTTCACCGCCCGCTTCGGCCTCCCCGGTTAGCCGGCCATTTTCTCTGCGGTTCGTGCCGCGCCCTTCGGCGGCCTCGGGACGAACGGGAAAGTTGCCAGCCATTTTCACGGTCTTCCTATAGAGGCGGAAAAGCGGGTCCGTCGGGTCGCTCTGACAAAATTCATTTGCTAAAACCGCAGTTGGCGAACTGCCAGCGCTTCGATACGCCTGTCCTGAGCGAGGTCGAAGGACCCGCTGCGCGGGCTACTCAGGGCGAACGGGGTACTCACCCGCCGAGTGAGAAGCCGTTCGTGGTAAGTAGCCTTGCGTAGCAAGGCGTATCGAACCATAGAATGGCGTGCAACCGTCGAATTTAGGTTCAAGCGGCGCGGCTCTCCAGTTCCTCCCAGCGGGCCAGCGCTTGGCTGAGCTCGGCATCGAGGGCTTGCAGGCGCGCCTGCAAACTCCGCGCCTCCTGCGGGGCGGCGCGATAAAGGCCGGCGGCGAGGCGGCCGGCGATCCGAGCCTGTTCCGCTTCCAGGGCCGCGATCCGATCCGGCAGTTCGGCCAGCTCGCGCATTTCGCGGTAGCTGAGCTTGCTGCTCGGCTCGCGACGCGGGGAGGGCGTTACCGAAGCCGGAGGCTGGGCCGCGACGGGGGCGGCGACACTATGCGGGGCCCGCGCCTTGAGCCCAGGAGCGGAATCGGCCACTAGGGCCGCTTGCCAATCCTCGTAACCGCCGGCGTATTCGCGCCAAATGCCCTCCCCTTCGGCGGCGATGGTCTGGGTCACCACGTTGTCCAGGAAGCGCCGGTCGTGGCTGACCAGGAACAGCGTCCCGGCGTAGTCTTGCAGCAGCGCCTCGAGCAACTCCAGGGTCTCGATATCCAGGTCGTTGGTCGGCTCGTCCAGCACCAGCACATTGGCCGGCTTGGCAAACAGCCTGGCCAGCAACAGGCGGTTGCGCTCGCCGCCGGACAGCGACTTCACCAGCGCCCGGGCCCGCTCCGGAGGAAACAGGAAATCGCCCAGGTAGCTGATAACGTGCTTGCGCTGGCCGCCGATCTCGACAAAGTCCGAGCCGGGACTGATGACTTCGGCGAGGGTCGCGGTTTCGTTCAACGCGGTCCGGAACTGGTCGAAATAGGCTACTTCCAGCTTGGCGCCGAGACGGACCCGGCCGGTATCCGGCGCCAGCTCGCCGAGGATCAATTTGAGCAAGGTGGTCTTGCCGGCGCCGTTGGGGCCGATCAAGCCGATCTTGTCGCCGCGCTGAATCCGGGTGGTGAAATCCCGCACCACCCAACGCTCGCCGTAGCGCTTGGACACGCGGTCCAATTCGGCCACCAGCTTGCCCGAGCGTTCGCCGCTTGCCAGGCGGAAATCCACGCTGCCGAGCCGTTCGCGGCGCGCCGCCCGCTCGCGGCGCAGGGCTTCCAGGCGCCGCGCCCGGCCCTCGTTGCGGGTACGGCGAGCCTCCACGCCCTTGCGAATCCAGACTTCTTCCTGGGCTAGGAATTTATCGAACTTGGCGCTCTGTTGCGCCTCCGCCGCCAATTCTTCGGCCTTGCGCCGCTGGTAGGCGGCGAAATTTCCGAAGTAGCTCCTCAATCGGCCACGATCCAATTCGGCGACCCGCGTCGAGACCGCATCCAAGAAACCGCGGTCGTGGGTAACGACCAGCACGCCGCCGCGAAAATCGCGGATCAACCGTTCCAGCCAGAGGATGCCGTCCAGATCGAGATGGTTGGTGGGTTCGTCGAGCAGCAGCAAATCGGGTTCCGCGGCCAGGGCCTGGGCCAATGCCACCCGCTTGATGCCGCCTCCCGACAAGGCGGCAATCCTCGCCTCGCCATCCAGTCCCAGGCGGCTGATGGCCTGCTCGACCCGGCTATGCAGCCGCCAGCCGTCGGCATGGTCGAGTTCCGCCTGCAAGTCTTGCAGGGCCTCCAGATTCGCCGCCGACGGATCCAGGGCGACGGCCTGGGTCATCTCGTGGTAAGCCAGCAGCAGCCGGCTGGCCTCGCCGAGCCCGGCGGCGAGGGTCTGGTAGATGCTGCGCGCCGGATCGAAGGCCGGTTCCTGGGGCACGTAGGCCAGCCGCAACCCCGGCTGGCGCCAAACCGCGCCGTCGTCGAGCGCCGTCAGCCCCGCCAGCGCCCGCAGCAAGGACGATTTGCCGCTGCCGTTGCGGCCGATCAAGGCGATGCGCTCGCCGGCGTCGATTTGCAGCGCGGCGCCGTCGAGCAATGGCACATGACCGAAGGCCAGATTGCCGTTTTCCAGGGTCAAAAGGGGCATGTCATGGGGTCCGCAAACGCTTCAAATCGGCAATCACCTCGGCCGAGTGGCGCGAAGTATCCACCTTGAGGTAGGACTTGGCGATTTGTCCCTGGGGATTGATCAAAAACGTGTAGCGCCGCGCCACCTTGAACAGCCCCCAGTTGTTCAAGGCTCCGTAGGATTCGGCCACCCGGCCGTCGCGATCGGCCAGCAGGGGAAACGGCAAATTGTATTTCTTGGCAAAATCCGCATGGGAAGCGGTGTCGTCAACGCTGACGCCCACAACCTGGGCTCCGAGCGCCTTCAGGCCGAGCAAATCGTCACGAAACTGGCAGGCTTCCTCGGTGCAGCCGGGGGTATCGTCTTTGGGGTAGAAATAGAGCACCACCCACCGCCCGCGCAAATCGGCAAGACTTTGGATTTTGCCGTTCTGGTCAGGCAGGGCGAATCCGGGCGCGGCGCTCCCCGGCATCGGCACGCCGGCGGCTTGCGCCGAGCCCCAGAACATAAGCCCGCATAGCAAAAACAACGCAAATCGACAAAAATGATTCATGGTGCGCTCCTCACTCTATCCCCCGCCACACTGTCGGAGGATGACCCCATCAGTAATTCTCCATCAGACCGCTTATTATCATACGAGTGCCGGTGGGTATGGCTCTCGGATGAGCCCATATACAATAAGCCCATCGAGTTCAAGTAAAGGGGCTTGCCATGAAGGTATTCCAGATCGAGGGCCAGTTCGGGCTGGCCCATCTCAAACCGGCGGAGCGGCCGGATCCCACTCCCGGCCCCGGCCAGGTGGTGGTGAAGCTCAAGGCCGCCTGCCTCAACTACCGGGACTGGCTGATGGTCGAAGGCCAGTATAACCCGTCCCAGCCCTTGCCCCTGATCCCCTTGTCCGACGGAGTCGGGGTGGTCGCGGCGGTAGGCACCGGGGTCGGCCGAGTCAGCGCCGGGCAGCGGGTGGCGGGGATCTTCGCCCAGCACTGGCTGGCCGGGAAACCCAACAAGGAGGCCCGGGCTTCCACCCTGGGCAGCCCATTGGACGGGATGCTGACCGAGTACGCGCTGCTGGATGCGGAAGGCGTGGTGCCGGTTCCCGAGCACCTGAGCGACGAGGAGGCCGCCACCCTGCCCTGCGCCGCGGTCACCGCGTGGAATGCCTTGCTCGGCCTGGGCCATGTCCAGCCCGGAGACACCGTGCTGCTGCAAGGCACCGGGGGCGTGTCGATTTTCGCGCTGCAATTCGCCAAGCTGGCCGGAGCCCGGGTCATCATCACTTCCAGCAGCGACGAGAAGCTGGCGCGGGCCCAGGCCCTGGGGGCCGACGAACTCATCAACTACCGCGCCCAGCCCGATTGGGACAAGGCTGCCGTCCAGCTCGCCGGCGGCGCGGGAGTCGATCACGTGGTGGAGGTCGGCGGCGCCGGAACTTTCGGCAAATCCCTCAACGCCGTGCGCATCGGCGGCACGATTTCCATGATCGGCATCTTGAGCGGCTCCACCACGCCGACGGCGCTCACCTCCATTCTGATGAAAAGCGTCCGGGTACAAGGAATATTCGTCGGCAGCCGCGCCTGCTTCGAGACCATGAACCGGGCTGTCGCCCTGCACCGGCTGCGTCCCGTGGTGGACCGGGTGTTCGCCTTCGAGGACGCTCCCCAGGCTTTCCGCCACTTGGCCTCCGGACAGCATTTCGGCAAAGTGGTGATCCGTTTCTGAAACGAGCTTACTTACAAGAGGACATCATGAAAACACGCCAACTGGGCCGCTCCGGCCCCCGAGTCTCGGCCATCGGGCTGGGCTGCATGAGCATGTCGCAAAGCTACGGCAAGAAAGAGGACCGCAACGACGAAAGCTCCATCCGGGTGATCCAGCGGGCCTTAGAGCTGGGCGTGACGCTGCTGGACACCGCCGACATCTACGGCCTGGGCCACAACGAAGAGCTGGTGGGCCGGGCCATCCGCGACCGGCGGGAGAAAGTGGTGCTGGCCACCAAATTCGGCTTCGTGCGGGACGGCTCCAGTCCGCTAGGCAAGGTGGATGGCAGCCCGCAACACGTCCGCGAAGCCTGCGAAGCCAGCCTGCGGCGGCTCGGCGTCAGCGTCATCGACCTCTATTACCTGCACCGCAGGGATCCCCAAGTCCCCATCGAGGAAACCGTCGGGGCCATGGCCCAACTGGTGCGGGAAGGCAAGGTGCGCCACCTGGGGCTGTCGGAAGTGGGGGCCGAAACCCTGCGCCGGGCCTGCGCCGTGCATCCCATCGCCGCCCTGCAATCGGAATATTCCCTGTGGACCCGGGACCCGGAGCAAGGCCCGCTGCAAGCCTGCCGCGAATTGGGCGTGGGGTTCGTTCCTTTCAGCCCCCTGGGACGGGGGTTTTTCACCGGGCGGCTGCAACAAGACGAGATTGCCGGTAAATCGGACCTGCGCAGTTCCATGCCCCGCTTCCAGGGCGAGAATTTCCAGCGCAACCGCCGGCTGGTGGAAAGCCTCGAGGCCCTGGCCGCCAAAAAGGGCTGCACCGCCGGACAGATCGCCCTGGCTTGGCTGCTGTCGCGGGGCGAGGATATCGTCCCTATTCCCGGCACCAAGCGGATTCCTTATCTGGAGGAAAACGTGGGAGCCGTGGACATCACCCTCTCTCCCGCCGACTGGGCCGCCATCGAGGCCGCCGTCCCGGTCGACGCGGTGGCCGGGGAACGCTACGCCCCGGACCGCATGGGCCTGGTGGATCGATAAGCCTCGCGCCCTCCGCCCTCCTCCGACGCCGACCCCCATGACCCCCACCCGCCTCCCCGCCTGGCAAGCCCTGGCCGCCCACCACGCCACCGCCCAGTCGTTTCGTCTCAAGGATTTGTTCCGGCAAGACCCGCAACGCTTTGCGCGGTTTTCCCTCAGCCTGGACGACTTGCTGCTGGACGCGTCCAAGCACCTCGTCAGCGCCGAGACCATGAGCTTGCTGACGGCCCTGGCGGAACAGGCTCGACTGCCCGCCCAGATCGAGGCGATGTTCCGGGGCGACAAGATCAATGCCACCGAAGGCCGGGCGGCGCTGCATACCGCCTTGCGGGGCGATACCGGGGCGCGAGTGGACGGGGAGCCGGTGGCGCCCCGGGTGCAAGGCGTGCTGCGCAAGATGCGGGCCTTGGCCGAGGGAGTGCGGGACGGCGGCATCGCCGGCCAGACCGGGCGGCGCTTCACTCACGTCGTCAACATCGGCATCGGCGGCTCGGACCTGGGACCGCTGATGGCCTGCGAAGCGCTGCGGCCCTACGCCGACGGGCGGCTGACCTGCCGCTTCGTGTCCAACGTGGACGGCGCCCATCTGGCCACCGCCCTGGAGGGATTGGACCCCGAGACCACCTTGATCCTGGCGGCTTCCAAAACCTTCACCACCCAGGAAACCCTGGCCAACGCCCGCAGCGCCCGGCAGTGGCTCACCGCCTCGCTCGGCGAGGCCGCCGTGGCCCGGCATTTCGTCGCCCTGTCGGCCAACTACGCGGAGGCCGCCCGCTTCGGCATTCCCGCCGAACGGGTGCTGGAATTTTGGGATTGGGTGGGGGGACGCTATTCCTTGTGGTCGGCCATCGGCTGCTCCGTCGCGCTATACATCGGCATGGACCGTTTCGAGGAGATGCTGGCGGGAGCGCGGTCCATGGATCAGCATTTCCGCACCGCGCCCCCGGAGCGCAATCTGCCGGTGGTATTGGGCCTGCTGGGAATATGGAATACCAATTTCCTCGGCGCCGAGAGCCGCGCCGTGCTGCCCTACGACCAGCGCCTGGCCCGCTTTCCCGCCTATCTGCAACAGTTGGAAATGGAAAGCAACGGCAAGCGGGTGGCCCGCGACGGCACTCCGCTGGATTACGCCACCAGCCCCGTGGTGTGGGGCGAACCCGGCACCAACGGCCAGCATGCCTTCTTCCAGTTACTGCACCAGGGGACCCAGCTCATCCCGGCGGATTTCATCGCCGCGGCTCGCAGCCCCTATGCCCTGGACGGCCACCATGAGCTGCTGCTGTCCAATTTTTTCGCCCAGAGCGAAGCCCTGATGCTGGGCAAAGACGAGGCCCAGGTACGCGCCGAACTGCAGGCCCAGGGCCTGGGCGAGGCGGCCATCGCCGCGCTGCTGCCCCACAAGGTCTTCCCCGGCAACCGGCCCTCCACCTCCATCCTGTTCCGGGAATTGAACCCCCGCACCCTGGGCCTGCTCATCGCCCTCTACGAGCACAAGGTGTTCGTCGAAGGCGCGATCTGGAACATCAACTCCTTCGACCAATGGGGCGTGGAGCTGGGCAAGGCCCTGGCCGGGAAAATATTGCCGGAACTCTCCGGACCCCAACCAGCCACCGGCCACGACGCTTCCACCAACGGACTGATCAACCACTACAAGCGGCTGCGGTGAGACAATTTTGACTTCAGTGCCTTTTGGTTAACGCCCGGCGCAATATGCGTTGCTATTGCGCCCTTGTGCGATATTGCATTCCCAAGTTACACACCATTTGGTGTATACATTACGTTGGGCGTCAGAAGAACCGCTGTTCCGAACCTACAAGTTGGAAGACCTGCAATGTTTGAGAAGCTAAAGAAGAAAGGGTTTCAGGTTTTGGCGCTGCACCATGCAGAAGCTATTCTGAAGCACGACATGGCTGACGCCGTTACGGAGCTTGAGCGGGTTCTTCTTGACATTCAAATACCTGTCGAAGAACTAATTCGGGGCGGTGGCGGGGAGGGCGAACTCACCCAACGCATGCGCCATACGCTAGCGGATGATTGCGGTTGGAAGAAGCATAACTTTGAGATCAAGAAAATTGTCGACGGAGAGGAGAAAGAATCCGTCTCCCACGAAGTTGATCACGTCAAGCGCTTCCCTACCGGTACGTTTGCCCTTGAGATTGAGTGGAACAACAAGGACCCGTTTTTTGATCGGGATTTAGAGAACTTTAAGCGGCTACACGCCGACGGTGTGATTTCGATTGGTGCGATCATCACGAGGGGCTCGACACTCCAGGAGTCACTTCGCGACGTTGTCACGCGGTTCGCACGGAAGAATGGCGTACACAGAGCAGCAGCACTTTCAAAGCACTACTCGCCGACGGCACGTCAGCTTCAAATAATAGAGCGCATGGCTAAGGCCAAGGGGTCCTTCGAGGAAGGTTGGGCGCATGCCTTCGTGTCGGATAAATTTGGTGAAGCAACAACCCACTGGCGAAAGCTTGAGGATCGTGTTCGGCGCGGAGTCGGAAATCCATGCCCTCTGCTGCTGGTCGGAATTCCTAAACAGGTTATAGTCGTATAGAAGCTCGGGAGGCAATCATGACGGCGAAGGTCTATAACATTGCGGAACCAAACCCATCCGAGGATCTGTTGGCCAAGATAGCCGGGCAGTACTCGACGATATTGGCTGACCCACCTTGGCAGTTCCAGAATCGGACCGGCAAGATGGCGCCCGAGCACAGGCGCTTGCTCAGATATCCAACAATGGAGTTGAAAGAAATACTGGAGCTTCCGGTCTCAAGATTAGCGGCGGCCAAGTCACACCTATACCTGTGGGTACCCAACGCCCTACTTCAAGAGGGCTTAAGAGTCATGGAAGCATGGGGCTTTACCTATAAATCGAACTTGGTTTGGTACAAGATCCGGAAAGACGGCGGTCCGGATGGCCGTGGCGTAGGTTTCTATTTTCGGAATGTCACCGAATTAGTGCTGTTTGGTGTCCGTGGAAGCATGCGTACCCTCGCGCCCGGCCGGACGCAGGTCAACCTGCTGTCCACCCGGAAGAGGGAGCACTCGCGCAAGCCAGATGAGATCTACGATCTGATCGAGTCGTGCTCTCCCGGTCCCTATCTGGAAGTCTTTGCACGCTTCAGCCGCCCTGGCTGGATTCAGTGGGGCAATGAAAACGTGGAGGAGAACTCGTACTACGGGGTCGCGCGCCGTAAAGGCCATGTGAACCCACAGCTGCGCCTACTCCAAACACCGCGGGGTTACGGCACAAAGTGAGCGGCCGAGATTGGGTCATGGCCTGTCGACGTTCTCGCTGACTATGTGCGGATTGTCGAGTTGCTAGTCGAGCATGGTCCCAACCTGAAACTGCCTTACTCGCGAGCTTTCGGCGATGGTTTGTTTGAGTTACGGCCTCGCGGCCGATCGGGTATCGGTCGGGCGTTCTACTGCTTCCTTGTCGGGAAACGCGTAGTAGTACTCCACGCCTTTATCAAGAAATCTCAGCAAATGCCCGATCACGAAATCAAGCTCGCCCGAAAGCGATTGAAGGAGATTCAAAATGGCTGATCTGAAATTCAAACCTGTGCGTCATGACCACAAGGAGTTTCTGGAAAGGGCATCCAAGCGCCGTGACTTTAGCGAAGCATATGAAGCTCTTGAAGTCGAATACGCGCTTGCTCATGAAATGCTAACTGCTCGCGCTCGCGCCGGCCTCACCCAGGAGGCCGTTGCTGGCCGCATGGGCACCACCAAGAGTGCCATTTCTCGCCTAGAATCGGCCGGAAAACATGCCCCTTCTGTGGCCTCGCTGAAGAAATATGCGGCAGCTGTTGGCTGCACGCTCAAGATCGAACTCGTCCCCGCTAGTCCTAAACGGCGAAGGGGTGCCCAACCCGGCGGTCAACCGGACGCTGCGCGATAAAGCCGCGTAGCGCCGGTTACCTTCACTACAAGGGCTTCCCCAGTTTTACAACTAGCGCTGTCTGTTAATTCATTTCCATTTCCCCATCTGATTTAAATCGTGCTGCCCCAGTTGTGTAAGAAGGTGAAGGACTGCGAAACTACAAACGGTCATATTGGGCCTATGGCCCGGACCCTGATGAAAGACGCGCGCCGGGGCCTCAATCGTTAGTCAGGAATGACTTTCCCCTAGAGTTGATCAGGCGCTCCTGGCGCGGGTCCAACGGTTGGCATATGCGACGACACGAGGAGTGTTCGGCGATGGTCATCCTTCATTCAGCGTAGGTAATTGGTCCCCACGACACATAACTTTAGCTGGTCGGACTGGCCAAAGTGCCCAAACGTCTGCCGCAAATCCTCTCACAAATCCTCTCACGCGAAGAAGTTGCGCGTCTGATTGGCGCCGCCAGCAAGCGTAGGGCACATCAGGCGCAAGCCATAATGCACCGGATGCTGGCCAAATCTCGCGGCGCAATGCGCTATGCTTATTGCGCGGACTAGAGGAGCCCCGGAAGCTTATCAGCCGCTGGCTTGTCCCCCCGCCAATGGTATATTCGAACCCGACCGATCACCTCGGACCTCTTTCCCTTCACGGAGCCTCCATGCCCCTGGCAACCCTCAGCCGCCATTCAACCCCGTTATCCGCCGCCAGCTTAAAATCTGGTCGGCGTACGGTGTTGTTCATCCTTCCGAAAAATTCCCGGCTGCCGGCGGACACTCCGGGCCGCGAGACTCTGACCGCCGTCCTGGCGCGACGCGGCATGCAGCCCGAGGAATTGGCCCGCAAGCCGTTGGCCGCCGAGTTGCCTCAAGGCGTACTGGCCGGGTGGGTGATGCTGGATGCCGCCCGGACGACGTTCCAACAACTCACCACGTTGCGGACCGCCTTGCGGCCCTTGCTGGAGGGCGGCGCCACGGCGCTGGCTTTGTCTTGCCATGGGAGCGAACGGCAACGGGCCGAAGCGGCGCGGCTGGCGGCTTACGTGGCCTGGGTCAACGGCGCCCCCCTGCCTCGGCGCAAATCCAAAGACGGCCCCAAAGCGCTGGAGCGCATCGCCTTGCATGGCATTCCCCCGGGGGTGGATCTACGGGCCACCTCGGCCGCCGCCGAAGGCAATCTGCTGTGCCGCAGCCTCACCGCATTGCCCCCCAACGAGCTCACGCCGGGGGCCTATCGGCGCCATATCAAGCAACTGGCCCAGCGCTACGGCTGGACGGTGCGGGAGTACGGCTTCGACAAGCTGCGCCGCATGGGAGCGGGAGCCTTCGCCGCCGTGGCCCAGGGCAGCCCCGCACAAGACGCCGCCATCGTGAGAATAAGCCGCAAAACCCAAGCCGCCCGCCGTACCGTGGCGGCGGTGGGCAAAGGCATTTGCTTCGACACCGGCGGCCACAATCTGAAACCGGCCCGTTCCATGCACGGCATGCACGAGGACATGAACGGCTCGGCGGTGGCCCTGGGGCTGCTGACCGCCGCCACCCTGGCCGACCTACCGGTGAACGTGGATTGCTGGCTGGCCCTGGCGGAGAATCACATCAGCCCGCGGGCCTACCGGCAGAACGACGTGATCCGGGCGCTCGACGGCACCACTATCGAGATCGTCCACACCGATGCCGAGGGCCGGCTGGTGCTGGCCGACACCCTGACTCTGGCGGCGCGCGGCAAGCCGGACGCCATCGTGGATTTCGCCACCCTCACGGGCACCATGGAAGTGGCTTTGGGGACTCGCGCCAGCGGGGTGTTCTGCA
Organism: Betaproteobacteria bacterium; assembly: GCA_023259135.1. Classification (GTDB taxonomy): domain Bacteria; phylum Pseudomonadota; class Gammaproteobacteria; order Burkholderiales; family JAHFQX01; genus JAHFQX01. The sequence goes on from JAHFQX010000014.1 coordinate 21,474, forward strand.
ATGATCTGGGTTTGCTGCAAGCGGCGCTGGCCGCGGCCCGCGACAGCGGGGAACGGATTTGGCCGTTTCCGATGGACGAAGACTACGCCGAGGCTTTGGAAAGCCAGGTGGCCGACGTCAAGCAATGCATCATGGAAGGAGAAGCCGATCACATCCTGGCGGCGCTGTTCCTGAAGCGCTTCGTCGCCGGCATCCCCTGGCTGCACATGGATCTGTCGGCCAGCCGAGTCAAGGGCGGCCTGGGCGCGGTGGGCACCGACCTGACGGGCTTCGGGGTGGCCTGGGGCTTCGAACTGCTCAAGGGCATCGCCGGCGGCGCGGCAATTCTCACCCGAAACGGGCCCGCCGAATAAACCCGGTCTTGCCTTAGGCCGCCAAGCCCCTGGCCAGGTCGGCCTGGATGTCCTCAATGGCTTCCAGCCCCACCGCCACCCGCAGCAAGCCTTCGCCGATGCCGGCGGCGGCCCGGGCTTCGGGGGAAATGCGGCCGTGGGTGGTGGTGGCGGGGTGGGTGATGGTGCTCTTGGTATCCCCCAGGTTGGCGGTGATGGAGATCATGCGGACCGCGTCCACCACCCGCCATGCGGCTTCCCGGCCGCCTTTCACGTCGAAGGACACGATGCCACCGCCGGAGCCTTGCTGGCGCCGGGCCAGGGCATGCTGGGGATGGGACGGCAGCCCCGGATAGTAGACCCGCTCCACCCGGGGCTGAGACTCCAGCCAGCGCGCCAGTTGCAAGGCCGCGGCGCAGTGGGCTTGCATCCGGATGTTCAAGGTTTCCAGCCCCTTCAGGATCACCCAGGCGTTGAAGGGGCTCAAGCAGGGGCCGGCGGTGCGCAGAAAGCCGAACACCCCCTCCATCACCAGTTCCTTGCGGCCCAGCACCGCTCCTCCCAGCACCCGGCCCTGGCCGTCGAGATACTTGGTGGCGGAGTGGATCACCAGGTCCGCGCCCAGCTCCAACGGCCGCTGCAATACCGGGGTGCAAAAGCAATTGTCCACCGCCAGCCATGCCCCGGCCCGCTTCGCCACGGCGCTCAAGGCGGCGATGTCGATGATCTCGGTGAGCGGGTTGGAGGGGGTCTCGACGAAGAACAGCCGGGTGGCGGGCCGCGCCGCCGCTTCCCATTCCGCCACGTCCACCGGCGAGACGAAACTGGTTTCGATCCCGAAGCGCTGCAACAGGTTGCCGAACAACTGCACGGTGGCGCCGAACAAGCCGCGGGAGGCCACCACATGGTCTCCGCTCTTGAGCAAGCCCATGACGCAGGCCAGGATGGCCGACATGCCGGAAGCGGTGGCGACGCAGGCCTCGGCCCCTTCCAGGGCGGCCAGGCGTTCTTGCAGCGCGCTCACCGTGGGGTTGGTGAAGCGCGAGTAGATGTACCCCGGCTCCTCCCCGGAAAAGCGGGCGGCGGCCTGGGCCGCGCTGGAGAAGACGAAGCTGGAGGTGAGGTACAGCCCTTCGGAGTGCTCCTCGAAAGCACTGCGATGAATTCCGGCGCGGATCGCCTGGGTCTCGAAGTGGAGTTTGTCGCTCATGGCTGTTCCGGAAAATGTCGAAGTTCGACTACTCGGCGCCCACCAGGTTCAAATCCAACTGGGTGCTTTGGGGTGAATCGGGCGGGTCATCCCGCTGCTCGGCCACGCCGGCCAGGTATTCCGGGGTCACGTCACCGGTGATGTAGTGACCGCTGAAGCAGGAGGTTTCGAAACGGGTAATGTCCGGATTGAGGGCCCGCACATCGGCCACCAGGGCATCCAGGTCCTGGTAGATCAGCCGGTCGGCGCCGATTTCCCGGCAAATTTCCGCGTCGCTGCGCCCATTGGCGATGAGCTCGCTGACCCGGGGCATGTCGATTCCATAGACGTTGGGATAGCGCACCGGCGGCGCCGCGGAAGCGAAATAGACCTTGCGGGCTCCGGCTTCCCGGGCCATCAGCACGATCTCCCGGCTGGTGGTGCCGCGCACGATGGAGTCATCCACCAGCAGCACGTTTTTGCCTTTGAATTCGACTCCGATGGCGTTGAGCTTCTGGCGTACCGACTTCTGGCGCATCGCCTGGCCGGGCATGATGAAAGTGCGGCCGATATAGCGGTTCTTGATGAATCCCTCGCGATAGGCCAGGCTCAGGCGATTGGCCAATTGCATGGCCGCCGGCCGGCTGGAATCGGGGATCGGGATCACCACATCGATATCCAGTTCGCCCCATTCGCGGCGTATTTTTTCGGCCAGACTTTCTCCCATGCGCAAGCGGGTCTCGTAAACCGAGATGCCGTCCAACAAGGAATCCGGTCGGGCCAGATAAACAAATTCGAAAATGCAGGGATTGCGGGAAGGATTAAGCGCGCATTGCCGGCTGTGAAAACGCCCTTCCCGGTCGATGAAAATGGCTTCTCCCGGGGCCACGTCCCGCAGCAGGGTAAATCCCAAGGTATCCAGCGCCACGCTTTCGGAAGCCACCAGATACTCGGTCCAGCCGTCCGCCGCGGTAGCCGACCCCACCACCAGCGGCCGTATTCCGTACGGATCGCGAAACGCCAGCAGCCCGTATCCGGCGATCATCGCCACCACCGCGTAAGCGCCCCGGCAGCGGCGGTGGACGCCGGATACGGCGGCGAAGATAGTGGCCAGATCGAGGCGGTGATTAGTGGCGGACTCTTGCAGCTCGTGGGCCAGCACATTGAGCAGCACTTCCGAATCCGAGTTGGTGTTGACGTGCCGCAAATCCTGCTTGAACAACTCCCGCTTGAGGGCTTCGCTATTGGTCAAGTTGCCGTTGTGCCCCAACACGACGCCGAAGGGGGAATTCACATAGAACGGCTGGGCTTCGGCGGAAGCGGCGGCCGATCCGGCGGTCGGATAGCGCACGTGGGCGATACCCATGTTGCCCTGCAAGGCGCGCATGTCGCGGGTGCGGAACACGTCCCGCACCAGCCCGTTACCCTTGTGCATGTGAAACCGGCTTTCTTCCGCGGTGACGATGCCCGCCGCGTCCTGACCCCGATGTTGCAGCACCAACAGCGCATCGTAGAGCAACTGATTGACGGGGGTTCGCGCCACTACGCCGAGAATGCCACACATGGTCTACGCTTCGTTCGGTATCGGCTTAATCGTAGCGAATCCGCCGGGACAGATCCTCCGGCAGCCATCCCTTCAACTGCAGCACCAGAGCCTCGAAGGGGGGGCTAAACATGGCGTTACGCCACGCCGGCTGCTGCGGCAGGCTGGTAAAGCCCGCCAGCAGCACCAACACCGCGACGATCAAAATGCCCCGCGCCGTGCCGAACACGGCTCCCAAGCCGCGGTCCAGCAGTCCCAACCCCACCCGTTTGACCAATTCCGACACCCCAATGGCCACCAAGCTCATCACCAGCAAACAGGCCAGAAAAAGCATCAGAAAGCCGGCCAAATACCGCAGGGACTCGTCGGCCAGTTCCGCCGGCAAAAATGGAATGATCATTCCGGTATAGAGCTTCGCCACCCAGAACGAGAGTACCCACGCTCCCAGCGCCAAGACTTCCCGCACCGCGCCGCGCATGGCGCTCACCAGCACCGACAAGCCGATGATTCCGAGGGCCGCGTAATCGAATACCGTCATGCAAAACTGGCTCCGTCATTTCCCCAACAGTCGGAAAACCGGGATGCGCCTCACACGTCACCCACGGCGGATTATTGAGGGGCGATCACGCCGTTCAGCCCCAGGCTCTTGAGCTTGACCTGGGCTTTTTCCGCCGCCTCCTTGCTGGGGAAGGGGCCGGCGCGCACCCGTGTTTTGGCGCCTTTATCGGTTCTGAGCGGCTCGGTATAAGCCTTGATCCCGTTAGCCGCCAGCTTTTCCTGGAGTTGCTTGGCGTTGGTCGGGTCGGAAAAGGCTCCCAATTGCACCACGAATCTCCCCCCATTTCTCGCCGGCGCGGAGGCCGGCTGCTCAGCGGTTTTTTCCCGTTTCTCGGTCTGGGCTTCCGCGGGGGCCGGCTTGGCGGCAGACTCTCGAACCGGCTGCTCGGCGGCCGCCGGGGCTGGAGCCGGGGGTTGCGGCGGCGGAGTATGGTCAGCAGGAGGGGGTTCGGCCAACACCGGCTTATCCGGGGCTGGGGCCGATGGGGTAAAGGCTTTGGGGGCAAACTCCGGCGCGTTCTCCGGCGAGGGAATCTGGACGCTGATGTCCTGGCTTACCGGCCGAGGCTCCCGATCCAGGAAGATTGGCAACAGCACCACCGCCAGCAGCACCAGACAGATGGCCCCGATGAGCCGGCGGCGGGCCCGTTGCTTGAACTGCAATGCTTCGTCGTTGATGGTGGTCTTGGCCATGGGCCGCCCTCAAAGGATGCGTGTCCGCCGCTGCCGCGCCGCCTGCCGCAACATCTCGGCTACGGTATGGAAAGATCCGAAGGCCGCGATTCTATCACTTCCTCCCGCCAGCTCCCAGGCACAATGGGCCGCCTCCGCAAGGCTCGGCAGCACGGTCAGGCGCTCGGCGGCGACTCCCACCGCCAGCAGCTCGCGCCGCAGCCGCTCTGCATCCGCGCCGCGGGGATGGTCGATGGGGGCCACCAGCCAGCGATCGATGCGGGGCGCCACGGCCCGCGCCACCCCGGCGATATCCTTATCCTTGAGCATGCCGAATACCGCCAGGGTGTTTTCGTAATGGCCCATGTCCAGCAGGTTGTCGGCCAACACCCCGGCCGCCTGGGGGTTGTGGGCCACATCCAGCACCACCGCCGGCCGGCCCGGCAGCACCTGGAAGCGGCCGGGGTGTTCCACTTCCACCAGCCCGCGCCGCACCTCGGCCATGGATACCGGCAATTGTTCCCGCAATCGTTCGATGACCGTCAGTACGGTGGCGGCGTTATAGAGCTGGCGCCGGCCCCGCAACGCCGGGTAAGGCAACCCACCGCGACGCCGGTCGCCGCTCCAGTAGCGCCATTGCCGGGCCTCCGCCTGGAAGCCGAAATCCCGGCCCAGCACCATGAGCCGGGCTCCCACCGAGGCTCCGTGATCGAGCAGACTGCGCGGCGGATCGGGATCTCCGCACACTGCGGGACGAGCGCTCCGGAAAATGCCGGCCTTTTCATAACCGATGCGCTCGCGATCGTCCCCCAGGTAATCCAGGTGATCCAGAGCCACCCCGGTGACCACCGCGCAATCGGCGTCAAATACGTTCACCGCGTCCAGCCGCCCCCCCAAGCCGACCTCCAGCACGGCGGCGTCCACTTCTCGATCCATAAAACAGCTCACCGCCGCCAGAGTGCCGAATTCGAAATAAGTAAGGGAAATATCCTGTCTGGCGTTTTCCACCCTGGCGAAGGCCGCGCACAATTCGGCGTCCCCCACTTCCTTCCGCCTCACCCGGACCCGCTCGTTGTAGCGCAGCAGATGGGGCGAGGTATAACAGCCGACCCGATAGCCGGCGCAACTCAAGATCGCTTCCAGCATGGCGCAGACCGAGCCCTTGCCGTTGGTCCCCCCCACGATGATCACGGGAAACGGCAACGACGACGGCAAGCCCAACTGCTCCCTGACCCGATTGACGCGCTCCAACCCCAAGTCGATGGGACGCGAGTGTATGCCTTCCAGATAAGCGAGCCAGGTTTCCAGAGTGGCGGTGGCGGCGGGTGAACCGGGATTCACGGGAAGGAACCGAAGGAGAGGCCAGCACCGCGGCGCCGGGACAGGAAAAAGCTACGGAGCAGACTGCCGCAACATGAGGGCCAGCAAATTGGCCAGTTTGTCCCGCAGTTGCCGGCGATCCACGATCATGTCGATGACGCCGTGCTCCAACAGGAACTCGGAACGCTGAAAGCCTTCCGGCAGGGTCTCCCGCACCGTCTGTTCGATGACCCGCGGACCGGCGAAACCGATGAGGGCTCCCGGCTCGGCGATGATCACGTCTCCCAGCATGGCGAAACTCGCCGACACCCCGCCAGTGGTGGGATCGGTCAGAATCGAAACATAGGGCAGGCGCGCCGCCGCCAGTTGAGTGAGGGCCGCCGAGGTCTTGGCCATCTGCATCAGCGACAGCAATCCTTCCTGCATGCGGGCGCCGCCGCTGGCGGCGACGGAGATGAAGGGCATGCGCTGCTCGACGCATTGCTGCACGCCCCGCACGAACCGCTCCCCCACCACCGATCCCATGGAGCCGCCGAGGAAGCGGAACTCGAAAGCCGCCACCACCACGGGAATGGTTTTGATGGCGCCTTGCATCACTACCAGGGCATCCTGTTCCCCGATCTCCTCCTGGGCCGCTTCCAATCGCTCGGCGTAGCGCTTGCTGTCTTTGAACTTAAGGGGATCCATCGGCACCACTTCGGCGCCGATCTCAAAGCGGCCTTCCGCATCCAGCAATTGGTCCAGGCGCTCCCGGGCCGTGATCCGCCCATGGTGGCCGCACTTCGGACAGACGCCGAGATTGGCCTCCAGATCGGCTTGATACAGCACCGCCTCGCAGGCTTCGCATTTACTCCACAGCCCTTCCGGAATGGCCTTCTTGGCGGCCCCCGGGGTCCGCTTTATCTTGGGGGGAAGTAGTTTTTGCAGCCAGCTCAAGGCAACCTCACTGGTCCATGGCGCGGCGGATGCCCCGCAAGAAATCTCCCGCCCGCTGCACGGCTTCGGCAATGGGAGCTTGTTCGATCTCCTCCACCAGCCGGCTGCCGATCACCACCGCGTCGGCCACGGCGGCAACAGCCCGCGCGGTGTCGCCGTCCCGAATGCCGAAGCCCACGCCCACCGGAAGAGGAACGCGCTTCCGAATCTCGGCCACTTTTCGGCCCACTTCTTCCAGATCCAAATGACTGGCTCCCGTCACCCCCTTGAGGGAAACGTAATAGACATAGCCGCTGGCCACCCGGGCGACCGCCTCGATGCGCCGGGGCCGGGAGGTGGGGGCCAGCAGAAAAATGGCGTCGATGGCCCGGCTCCGCAACGCGGCCAGCAGCGTGGCGCTCTCTTCGGGAGGCGCATCCACCGCCAGCACGCCGTCCACTCCGGCGGAACGCGCCGCTTCGGCGAAAGCATCCACCCCCATGGCCTCGATGGGATTGAGGTAACCCATCAGCACCACGGGGGTGGCGGAATCGGTGCGGCGGAACTGCCTCACCATCTCCAGCACGTCCTTAAGCCCCACCCCTTGGCGCAGGGCCCGCTCGCTGGAACGCTGGATGGTGGGGCCGTCGGCCATGGGGTCGGAGAAAGGCACCCCCAATTCGATGAGGTCGGCTCCGGCGTCCCGCAGAGCGTGCATCAGGGCAACGGTCAACGCCGGCTGCGGATCGCCGGCGGTGATGAAGGGAATCAACGCGCTGCAGCCCTGCTCGCGGAGTCGCCGGAAAACGGCGGATATGCGGGACATGAAGTGATCTGGGGTCAGGGGTTTCCGGAAAGCCGAGCGACGGTGTTGACGTCCTTGTCCCCCCGGCCGGAAAGATTGACCAGCAGGATTTGATCCCGATCGAGGGTGGCCGCCATCTTGGCGGCCTGAGCCAGGGCATGGGCCGATTCCAGGGCCGGGATGATGCCTTCCATGCGGCACAGATCGTGAAACGCCTCCAGCGCCTCGCCATCGGTGATGGCGACATACTCGGCCCGGCCGCTGTCCTTGAGCCAAGCATGCTCGGGACCGACTCCAGGATAATCCAGGCCGGCGGAAATGGAATGGGTGTCGATGATCTGGCCGTTATCATCCTGCAACAAATAAGTCCGGTTGCCGTGCAGCACGCCGGGGCGGCCGGCGCACAGCGACGCCGCATGCCGGCCGGTGGCCAGCCCGAGACCGGCGGCTTCCACCCCGATGAGCCGTACTTCCGGAATGTCGATATAGGGATAAAAAATCCCCATGGCATTGGAACCGCCGCCCACGCAGGCAATCACCGCATCGGGCTGGCGGCCGGCGATCTCCGGCATCTGCTGCCGCGCCTCGAAGCCGATGACGCTCTGGAAATCCCGCACCATCATGGGATAGGGATGGGGACCGGCCGCCGTGCCGATGATGTAAAAAGTATCCGCCACATTCGTTACCCAATCCCGCATGGCCTCGTTGAGGGCATCCTTGAGGGTCTTGGAGCCGCTCTCCACCGGCACGACTTTGGCTCCCAGCAATTCCATGCGGAATACGTTGGGAGCTTGCCGCTGCATATCTTCGGAACCCATGTAGACCACGCACTCCATGCCGAAGCGGGCAGCCACCGTGGCGCTGGCGACGCCATGCTGGCCGGCCCCGGTCTCGGCGATGACCCGGCGCTTGCCCATGCGGCGGGCCAGCAGCGCTTGGCCGACGGTGTTGTTGATCTTGTGGGCGCCGGTATGATTGAGGTCCTCGCGCTTGAGGAAAATCCGTGCCCCGCCTAACTGCTCGGACCAGCGCTGGGCGTAATAAATGGGCGTGGGACGCCCCACATAGTGCTTAAGGTCATGGGAAAACTCGGCCAGGAAATGGGGATCGGCGCGCACCGCCTGGTACTGCTCGCACAGTTCCTCCAAAGCCGCCATCAGGGTCTCGGCCACGAACACCCCGCCGTAGGGGCCGAAATGTCCGTGGCTGTCGGGCAGGTCATATTTCAATGCTGCGCACTCCTTGCATGAATGCGGCGATCTTGGCCGCATCCTTGATTCCCTTGGCGGTCTCCACGCCGCTGCTCACATCCACCGCCCAAGGCCGCACCCGACGGATGGCCTCGGCCACGTTGGCGGGGTTGAGCCCGCCGGAGAGGATCACTGGGCACGGCAGGCCGGCGGCGGGCAGCAAATCCCAATCGAAGGACGTCCCGCTGCCGCCGTAGAACCCTTCCACATGAGCGTCCAGCAGGATACCCTTGGCTGCGGAATAACGGGCCGCGTATTGTACCAAATCCACTCCCCGCTTTACCCGCACGGCCTTGATGTAGGGACAGGAAAAGCGGGAACAGAACTCCGGCGCTTCGTCGCCATGGAACTGCAGCAGACTCAAGGGAAGCGCCGCCAAAACCGCGTCCACTTCGGCGGCTTTGGGATTGACGAACAAACCCACGGCCGTGATGAAGGGCGGCAGCACCCGCAGAATGGCGCCGGCTTGGTCAAAGGAAACATGGCGCGGACTGGGTCGGTAAAACACCAGGCCGAGGGCGTGGACTCCCGCCCGGGCGGCGGCAAGGGCATCCTGCTCCCGAGTGATGCCGCAAATTTTCACCGCAACCGGCATCGCGACTCCATCAGCACAAAAAAACCGGGGACAGCTCCGGCTCGGGCAACTCCCACTCGGCGGCGTAGCGCACCCTGCTCAAATACAGCCCTTCCGACCCAAAGGTGGGACCGCCTTGGGAACGTTCCCGCCCCTCCAGCAATTCTCCGGCCCAGCCGGGAGGGCGCTTGCCGGTTCCCACCCAGACCAGGCACCCCACCATGTTCCGCACCATATGGTGCAGGAAAGCATCCGCCACGAAACGGAATACCACCAGCGATCCGTGTTGGGCCATTTCGAGTTGCCGCAACTCCCGGACCGGAGTCCGGGCCTGGCACTCCGCGGCACGGAATGCGCTGAAATCCCGCACCCCCAACAACAAACCGGCGGCTTGGCGCATGGCTTTGATGTCCAGAGGACGGGAACACCAACCTACCCGCCCTTGGTATACCCCCGGCGGTTCCGGGCGATTGAGCAGCAGGTAATGGTAACACCGCTCCCGAGCGCCATAGCGGGCGTGGAATTGCGGCCCTACCGTCCTCGCCCAGTTCACCGCCACTCCGGTGGGCAGGCAGCTATTGACGCCCCGCACCCATGCCGACAGCGGGCGCTCGGCGGAAGTATCGAAATGCACCACCTGAGCCAGGGCGTGAACTCCTCTGTCGGTGCGGCCGGCGCATACCGTTTCCACTGGATGATCGGCGATGCGGGATAAGGCCCGCTGCAGATGATCCTGAATACCGCAGCCGCTGGGCTGGGTCTGCCAACCGCAAAACCCCGCACCATGATACTCCAAGCCCAGCGCCACTCTCATCGCGCTGACGCGGCGGGCCATGCGCCGCCCCGCAACTCGGCAAGGCCCGGGGCCGCTGCTCCGCGGGTCGGAGCCCTTGCGGTGCCCAGTCCACCCTTACCGCAAATCGCCGGCGGCTTGAGACGCAAGGAGCGGGAATCCGAAAACAGCATCAAGCCCGAACGGGCCATGAATAAAGCCGGCGGCATAAGCCACCCCCAGCCAGGAACAGAATAAAAAGATGTATTCTGGACAGTTCGCTCCGGGAGGCCGGAACGGAAGCGACGGTCACCCCAGGGCGCCGAGCAGCTTCTCCGCTTCGGTGCGTTGCCCGTCATCCCCTTCTCGAAGCACTTCTTGCAGGATTTCCCGGGCCCCGTCCTTATCGCCCATCTCCTGATAGGCCTTGGCAAGATCGAACTTGGTCTGGACTTCGTGCCAGTGGCTGCCCCGCTCCGGCGCAACGCTTTCTTCTCCGGAACGCGGCTCAAGATCGAGGTCGAGACCGGATAGATTCAAATCTTCGATGGAGGGGGGAGAGGGTAAATCGGCAGGCAATTCCAAGTCCAGCTTGAAGTCCATCATGGCACCGGCATCTCCCTTCTCCGCCAAGGCCGGCGGAGCTTCGGGGAGTTCGAGATCAATTCCCCCCAGATCGAAGTCCAAGCCGGCTTCCTGGCTGGAGGGTTCGGCCGGAGCAGCCTGTTGCGAGGGAGCGGCCGACGGGGGCTCAAAGGCAACCGGCGCTTGCAGAATCAAGGTCCCTTCGGAGGTAAACCCGGTATCTGGCGGAGTAGCCGGCACGGTTTGCGTATTCCCCATGCCGAGATCCAAGGAAAAATCCGGAACCAGGGGTTCGGCCGGGGCAACGGCCCCGGTAGCGGGTTGTGTTTCCTCCAAGGGGAAATCGATGACGCCGGCAGTTGCCGGTTCGGCTTGTTCCGAGGCCGGTTCCGACAGAGCCCCCAGATCAACGTCCACGGCTTGTTGGGGGACGGCCTCAGGAGCCGCTTCCGCGGAGGCCGCCCCCATCAGATCCAGGTTGAAATCCAAATCCATCTCGGCAGTGCCCGCTGCTTTCGCGGACTCCAGAAACTGGGTATCCGACACCACCGGCTCAGCTTCGGTCTTTCCGGCCGCATAAAGCGGGTGGGCCGGATTGAGGGCATAGCCCAAAGCAAGCGTCTGGGCCCAGATCGCACCCACTCCGCCGGTGAGGTTTTTTAATTGGGCAGCCAACTCATCAAAAGCCGCCACCTTTTTCCCGGCCGCGTAGATCTCCGACAACTTGGCATGCAGCTCCAAGCGCTGGGGCTGCTTGGCGATGCCGTCCTTGAGGACTTCCTCGGCTTGGGCCTCCCGCCCATAGGCCAGACACATCTCCGCCTCGGCCAGGGGATCCAATGCGTCCGGCCCCACTTTCGGCTCGCTGCCCGCGGCTGCGGATACGACCGGGGCCGAAGGCGGCGGAACCGCCTGCCGGCGCCGGCGGTAGGCCGCCGCCCCCAACGCTCCCAGCAGCAGCACGCCACCGCCGGCGGCAAGATACAAGGGTTCGCTCAACAGTTGCTCCACCACGCCCGGCGCGGGCGGCGGCGGAGGCGCCGGTGCCACCGCGGCGGGGGCCGGAGCAACCGACGCCGGACCGGCTTCCGGCTTGGGCTGCGCTGGCGCCGCCTCGGGTTTGGGCTGCGGCGGGGCGACCGGCGGCTGGGTTGCCGCCTGTTGCTGCAATGCCCCCATCCCCTGACTCTTCATCTCCACCAGGCGCTGCAGCTCCTTGATGGTCTTCTCTAATTGGGCCACCCGCTCATTGGCCTCTTTGAGGGTTTTTTCCCGGGCCACGGCCTCATCCTCCAGGGACCTCAGTTGCTCCTGGAGGGTTTTCTGTCCCTTGCCGGTTTCCTTCCCAGCGCCCGCGGCGGACGGTGTCTCGCCACGGGAGAGTTTCAACACTTCCTTGGCGGCTGGCTTTTCGGCCGCCTTGTCTTCCACGGCCACGGACACTTTGCCGCTCGCTCTGGCCCCCGCCTCCCCTTCCGGAGCCTCGGCCACGGCGCCTGCCAAACGGCGCCGATAGGCTTGCCATTCGGAGGTCTGGGAGCGGATTTCCCGAGCCGCTTGCTGGGCGGGAATAGCCGCCACTTCGGCCGAATCCGGGATGCGCAGGATGGGGCCGGTGCGCAGGCGATTCATGTTGCGCCCATCGAAAGCTTCCGGGTTCTGCCGGTACAAGCCTACCAGCAATTGATTCAGGTCTTCTCCGGGCCGACGGACTCCTTCGGCGATTTTGCGCAGCGTGTCGCCGTGCTTGACCGGGCCATAGGAAGTTTTCCCGGCAGGAGCGGCAACCGGGGGCCGCGCAACGGCGGCGGCCGGAGGAACGGCAGCAGACGGGGACTCCCGTTGCGGAGTCGGAACCGCAGGGGCGGCAGGAGCGGGAAGGGTGCGCGCCACCGCCGGCGGCGTCGCCCCGCCGGCATAACCCGGGGGATCGACCAGAGTGGTGTATTCCCGCACCAGGCGCCCGGCAGCCCAGGTCAACTCCACCAGCAAATCGAGAAAAGGCTCGTTGACGGGCTCAGCGGAAACCAGGCGGACAAGGTGCTGGCCATTGGGCCGTTGTTCCAAGGTCGCCCGGATGCCGCGCAGCACCGAGGCATATTCCACGTTGGCTTGCTTGTAAGCTTCGGGAGACGCAATCCTGACGGCCAGGGTAGCGGCCTCATCCTGCTGCACCGACACCAACTCGATTTCGGCTCGCAAAGGCTGCCCCAGGCCAGACAACAAGGTAAATTTACCCAAGCCGGCGCTCTGCGCCCCCCAGGAACTCGCCAAGAGAGCGGCTCCAAGCAGGGTATTTTTCAGGAAGTTTGTCGCGGGCACGCTCCCCCCTTGATCTCGATAAGACTTGTTAAGCTAACATCATGGGGTTATGGATGCAAGTTGAAGTTGCTTCCTTGGAGTTGCTTCCAGCATGCGCCCGCTGGGGCCCCACGGGGCCCGGATCGATCACCCCGCACTGTCCTCCAGCAGGATACGGAGCATGCGGCGCAAAGGTTCGGCCGCCCCCCACAACAGCTGATCCCCTACCGTAAAGGCGGAGAGATATTCGCCCCCCATGGCCAGTTTGCGCAAGCGGCCCACCGGCACCGTCAGGGTTCCGGTCACCGCTGCGGGGGTGAGATCGCGAATCGTGGCCTCCCGCTGGTTGGGCACCACCTTCACCCAAGGATGCGCCTCGGCCAGCATGCCTTCTATTTCATCCAGAGGCACGTCTTGCTTGAGTTTCAACATCAGCGCCTGGCTATGGCAGCGCAGCGTTCCGATCCGCACGCAAATACCTTCCACGGGAACCGGCCGGCTTTCGCGCCCCAGGATCTTGTTGGTTTCGGCGCTCCCCTTCCACTCTTCCCGGCTTTGGCCATTGCCCAAATCCTTGTCGATCCACGGGATCAAACTCCCCGCCAAGGGCACCCCGAAATGCTCCACCGGAAACGCGCTGCCGCGCATCGCTTCGGTCACCCGGCGGTCGATGTCCAGAATGGCGGACTGGGCATCCTCCAACAAGGATCGAGCGGGACGGTCCAACGCCCCCATTTGCGCCAGCAACTCCCGCACATGCTGGGCGCCGGCTCCCGAAGCCGCTTGGTAAGTCATGGCCGTAACCCACTCCAGCAGATCACGGCGAAATAGTCCTCCCACGGCCATGAGCATGAGGCTCACCGTGCAATTGCCACCGATGAAATCCTTGACGCCTTTGCCCAGGGCCTCCCGGATCACCGACAGATTGAGCGGATCCAGGATGATGACGCTGCCCGGCTCCATGCGCAGCGCCGAAGCAGCGTCGATCCAATAGCCGCGCCAGCCCGCGGCCCGCAGCCGAGGATAAATAGCCGCGGTGTAGTCGCCGCCCTGGCAAGTGACAATGGCGTCCAGCGTCCGGAGGGCGTCTAGATCGTGGGCATCTTCCAGAGGCGGGATATCCAATCCCACTGCGGGGCCAGCCCCGCCTACCTGGGACGTGGAGAAGAACACCGGCTCGATGAGTCGGAAATCTCCCTCCTCCCCCATGCGCTGCATGAGGACCGAGCCCACCATGCCGCGCCAGCCTACGATGCCTACTCGCATTGATCCTATCCCCGCATCCCGCCTAGCCCGCCAGGGCCGCCACCACGGCGTCCCCCATTTGCACCGTACCTACTTTCTTGAGCCCCGGCTCCCAAATATCGGCGGTGCGATACCCCTGGGCCAGCACCCGCCTCACCCCATCTTCGATACGCCGCGCCATCTCTTCGCGGCGGAAGGTATAACGCAGCATCATGGCCAAGGACAGAATGGTCGCCAGGGGATTGGCCAAGTCTTTTCCGGCGATATCCGGGGCGGAGCCGTGGATGGGCTCGTAGAGTCCCTTGCCGGCGGCATCCAGGGAAGCCGAGGGCAGCATGCCGATGGAGCCGGTGAGCATGGAGGCTTCGTCAGAAAGAATGTCGCCGAAGATGTTGCCCGTGACGATCACGTCGAATTGCTTGGGGTTGCGCACCAGTTGCATGGCGGCGTTGTCCACGTACATGTGACTCAGCTCCACCTGGGGATATTCCTTGGCGACCTCGGTCACCACTTCCCGCCACAACATGCTGGTTTCCAGCACGTTGGCCTTGTCCACCGAGCACAGCCGGCGGCTGCGCCCCATGGCGGCCTCGAAACCCACCCGGGCGATGCGGCGAATCTCCGATTCGCTGTAGAGCATGGTATCGAAACCTTGGCGCTCGCCACCCTGCTCGCGGATGCCCCGGGGCTGGCCGAAATAAATGTCCCCGGTCAATTCCCGCAGAATCAGGATATCCAGGCCGGACACCACTTCGGGCTTGAGGGTGGAAGCGCCGACCAGCTCGGGGTAAAGCAACGCCGGCCGCAGGTTGGCGAACAGGCCCAGTTCTTGGCGCAAGCGCAGCAAGCCCTGCTCGGGGCGCTTGGGCCGCGGCAAGTTGTCGTATTGGACGCCCCCCACCGAGCCGAACAGGATCGCATCCGCTTCCCGGGCAAGCCGCAAGGTATCGGGGGGCAAGGGGTCTCCCGCGGCATCATAGCCGGCCCCCCCCGCCGGCGCCTGCTGCCACCTCAGCGGCAGGCCATCGCGCTTGAGCCATTCCAGCACCCTGACAGCCTGGGCGATAATTTCCGGACCGATGCCGTCCCCCGGCAGCACCGCGATTTTCATGGAATCCATAATCCTTTTATTTTGTAAGATGGTCGGGACCGAGCCCCGGGGAAACTGGGGACGACCCGGTTCAATCAATTTCCCGGAACGGGATCGGCGAACAACCAAGGCTGCTCAAGCCGGCGCCGGGCCTCATAGGCTTGAATCTCGTCCCGATGCTGCAAAGTCAATCCGATATCGTCCAGACCGTTGAGCAGGCAATACTTGCGGAACGGGTCGATGGCAAAAGCCAGCACCTGGCCCGCCGGGGTCGTCACCGTCTGTGCCTCCAGATCCACCGTCAACCGATAACCCGGAGTGGCCACCGCTTCTCGGAATAGGGAGTCCACCAAGGCCGCGTCCAGCACGATGGGCAGCAACCCATTCTTGAAGCTGTTGTTGAAGAAGATGTCGGCATAGCTCGGGGCGATCAGCGCCCGGAAGCCGTAATCCACCAGCGCCCAGGGCGCATGCTCGCGGCTCGATCCGCAGCCGAAATTCTCCCGGGCCAGCAGAATCTGCGCCCCCTGGTAGCGAGGCTGGTTGAGGACGAAATCCGGGTTGAGGGGACGCCGGCTGTTATCGCTGTCCGGCTGCCCTTCGTCCAGGTAGCGCCAAGCGTCGAACAGATTCGGCCCGAAGCCGCTGCGCCGGATGGATTTCAGGAACTGCTTCGGAATGATGGCGTCGGTATCCACGTTGGCTCGATCCAAGGGAGCCACCAGGCCGGTCATGCGGGTGAATTTTTCCATGCTCACTTCACCGATTTTTGTATCGCTTCGCCACCCTTTTCGATGTCCTTGCCCATTCCTTGCACGGTGTTGCATCCCGCCAGCAGGAATCCCAGAACCCAGGCCGTCACGGCGGCCGCCATCCAACGCATCATTTCTAGCTCTCCTTGCAAATTTACAGACTGTTCACGTCCACGAAATGCCCCGCTATGGCCGCTGCGGCCGCCATGCCGGGGCTCACCAGGTGGGTGCGGCCTCCCGTTCCCTGCCGGCCTTCGAAGTTCCGGTTGGAGGTGGCGGCGCAACGCTCCCCGGGTTGCAAGCGGTCGTCGTTCATGGCCAGGCACATGGAGCAGCCCGGCTCCCGCCACTCGAATCCGGCTTCCCGGAATATCCGATCCAAGCCTTCCTGCTCGGCCTGATGCTTCACCAATCCGGAGCCGGGCACCACCATGGCCAGCCTCACGTTGGCCGCCACCCGCCGCCCCCGCACCACGGCCGCCGCGACCCGCAGATCCTCGATGCGGGAATTGGTGCAAGAACCGATGAAGACCTTATCCAACTGGATCTCCTGAATCGGCACATTCGGCTCAAGCCCCATATAGTCAAGGGCCCGCCGCATGCTCTCCTGCTTCACCGCATCGGGTTCCCGATCGGGATCGGGAACCCGGCCATCCACCGGCGCCACCATTTCCGGGGAGGTGCCCCAGGTAACTTGGGGACGGATAGTCGAGGCATCCAGCGCCACCACCCGATCGAAGGACGCCCCGGGGTCGCTGTGCAGAGTCCGCCAATAAGCCGCGGCCCGTTCCCAATCCGGCCCGCGGGGGGAGAAAGGCCGGCCCTTGAGGTAGGCGACGGTCACTTCGTCGACCGCCACCAGGCCGGAGCGGGCTCCCGCCTCGATGGCCATGTTGCAGACCGTCATCCGCCCTTCCATGCTGAGCGCTTGGATGGCGCTGCCGGCAAACTCGATGGCGTAACCCGTGCCGCCGGCGGTGCCGATTTGCCCGATGACCGCCAGCACCAAGTCCTTGGCCGACACTCCCTGGCTCAGGGCGCCGTCCACCTGCACCCGCATGTTTTTCGCTTTTTTCATGAGCAGGCACTGGGTCGCCAGCACGTGCTCCACCTCGGAAGTGCCGATGCCGAAAGCCAGTGCCGCGAAGGCGCCATGGGTGCTGGTATGGGAATCGCCGCACACTACCGTCATGCCGGGCAGGGTCGCTCCCTGCTCCGGACCGATGACATGAACGATGCCCTGCCGGTGATCATTCATCTTGAACTCGGTAATGCCGAAATCGGCGCAGTTTTGGTCCAGGGTCTCCACTTGCAGCCGGGAAACCGGGTCGGCGATCCCCTGGGAGCGATCGGTAGTGGGTACGTTGTGGTCCGCCACCGCCAGCACCGAAGCCGTCCGCCAAGGCTTTCTGCCGGCCAGGCGCAGACCTTCGAAGGCCTGGGGACTGGTGACTTCATGCACCAGGTGCCGGTCGATGTACAAGAGCGCCGTGCCGTCCGCCTCCCGGCGAATTACATGGGCTTCCCACAATTTATCATATAAGGTTTTGGGGGTCATATCGGTGCTCGACGGAATCATCCAAACCGGTTTTGATTATGACACAACCCCCCGCCAGACCGCCAATTACTCCGGCCCCCGAGGTTGCTGGCACGGGTTTTGCGAAGTCCCTCAAGATATCCTTACCCCTTTCAGGCAAATTAAACCATGTTACGGGTCATGCTGGTGGATGAAAGCCAGGAACGCGCCAAGTTGCTGCGAGAGTCCCTCGTCGCCAGCGGCTACGAAGTAGTGGGGGAACTGGCCGATACCTTGCGGCTCCACCAGGAAGTCTGCCGTATCAATCCCGACGTCATCATCATTGACAAGGATTCCCCCGACCGGGATACCCTGGAAAATCTATGCGTCGTCTCCCGCGACCAGCCACGGCCCATCGTGCTGTTCACCGTCGACAGCAACCAAGAAAAAATCCGCGAGGCCGTGCGGGCCGGGGTCACGGCCTACATCGTGGGAGGACTGTCGGCCGAGCGGGTGAGGCCCATCGTCGATGTCGCCGTGGCCCGGTTCGAGGCTTATCAGGGGTTGCAAGCGCAACTCGCCGAAACCCAAGCCCGTCTTGCCGACCGCAAGGTCATCGAGCAGGCCAAGGGCATCCTCATGAAAATTCGCCAAATCCCCGAAGAAACGGCTTACCAACTGTTGCGCCGGGAAGCCATGGCCAGCAACCGGCGGATCGGCGATCTCGCCCGGCAAATCATCAGCACCGCGAAATTGCTGGCCTGAAGCCCTTGTCGGCCGGCAACCCCGTTCGGCCGCACCAAAAGTCGATCCGCCGACCGGGAGCCGCACCAAAAAAGGGCGCCCAGCCGGCTCCAAGATCCAAGCTCAGTTTCCATAGCGCCCCTCATTTTCCCCACCTTCAATAAGATCATGGCGATGATTGTGCTTGGCATAGGGATTGCTTTGGCTTAAGCAGCGCAGCAGCCGGCCAAAGACGGTCGGGCAGTCAAGCAAGGCAAGCGGCAGGCCAACGGCGGTCGGCACCAAGGGACAACGAAGTCCGCGCCCCGGAAATTTCCGGGGCGCGGATTTTTTTGGAAAATTTTTCGGAAGCCACCACTTACGGAGCGCACCTTATGAACAAGCCGACGCACAAGTCTCGTCCCCCCCACGCCGGACGCCGGGAGATTCTGAAAGCAGGAGGAGCGGCCGCCCTGATGGCTCTGGTTCCTCCGGGAATCCGCTCTGCCGCCTGGGCGGCCGGCTCGGATGCCCCGGAAAAGAAAGAAGTGAAGATCGGATTCATTCCCCTGACCGATTGCGCTTCGGTGGTCATCGCCGCGGTCATGGGCTTCGACGAGAAATTCGGCATCAAGATCGTGCCCAGCAAGGAGGCTTCCTGGGCGGCGGTGCGAGACAAGCTGGTCAACGGCGAACTGGATGCCGCCCATGTGCTTTACGGCCTGATTTACGGCGCACAACTGGGCATCGGCGGCACCAAAAAAGACATGGCGATGCTGATGAATCTCAACCACAATGGCCAGGCCATCACCCTTTCCAATCAGCTCCGGGACAAGGGAGCCACCGACGGGACCAAGCTCAAGGCGCTCATCGACAAGGAAAAGCGGGACTACACCTTCGCCCAGACCTTCCCCACCGGCACCCACGCCATGTGGCTCTATTACTGGCTGGCGGCTCATGGCATCCACCCCTTCAACGACGTCAAGAACATCACCATCCCTCCGCCGCAGATGGTGGCCAACATGCGGGTCGGCAACATGGACGGCTATTGCGTCGGAGAACCCTGGAACGCCCGGGCCATCCACGACAAGGTGGGCTTCACCGCGGTCACCACCCAGGAAATCTGGAAAGACCATCCGGAAAAAGTGCTGGGTAGCACCGCCGAATTCGTCCAGAAGCACCCCAACACCGCCCGGGCCATGATCATGGCGGTGCTGGAAGCTTCCAAGTACATCGACACCATGACCCACCGCAAGAAGGTCTCCGACATCATCGCCGACAAGGCCTATGTGAATACCACCGCCGAGGTCATCGAACAGCGGCTGTTCGGCTTGTACGACAACGGAATCGGCAAGAAGTGGCAGGACGCCAACTACATGAAGTTCCACAACGACGGGCTGGTGAACTTTCCGTTCCTGTCGGACGGCATGTGGTTCCTGACCCAGCACCGGCGCTGGGGCTTGCTCAAGGCAGATCCCGATTATCTGGCCGTGGCCAAGAAGGTGAACCGCATCGACCTCTACAAGGAGGCAGCCAGCCAAGTGAAGGTCTCGGTCCCGAAAGATCCACTGCGCAGCTCCAAGCTGCTGGACGGCGTGGTCTGGGACGGCAACAACCCCAAGGCCTATGCCAGCGGATTCAAGGTGAAAGTCGCGTGATAGCGGGCCTTCCCTCGATACTCAAGGAGCATCCGACATGAGCGCAGTGATTTTGTCTCACGATAAATTCCAGGAATCCCCGCCCGGCGGGGGACCTCCCCCCGCCGGGGCGGAACCGGCGGAGACTTCTTCCGCTCCTCCGTCTGCGCCCCCCGAAGCCAAGCGGCCTTCCGGCTGGAATTGGGGCGCAGGAGCGGCCGCCGTCCTCCAGGCAACGCTTCCCGCGCTGCTGGGACTGGGGCTGTTCATCGCCGTCTGGGCATTGGTGGCCCAGCAAAGCCCGAACCTGCCGGGGCCGGTCAAGACCTGGGCATCCGCGGTCGAGATATTCAGCGATCCGTTTTATCAGAAAGGGCCCAACGACCAGGGCATCGGCTGGAATATCTTGAGCTCCCTGCAGCGGGTCGGCATCGGCTTCGGCATGGCGGCGCTGGTCGGCATCCCGCTGGGCTTCATGATCGGGCGGTTTCGATTCTTGAGCGACATGACCGCTCCCATCATCAGCCTGCTGCGGCCGGTCTCGCCCCTGGCCTGGCTGCCCATCGGTCTATTGGTGTTCAAAGCGGCCAACCCGGCGGCCATCTGGGTCATTTTCATTTCCAGCATCTGGCCGATGATCGTCAACACGGCCATGGGGGTGCGGCAGATTCCCGAGGACTATCTCAATGTAGCCCGGGTGCTGAAGCTGCCGGAATGGACGGTATTCACCAAGATCCTGTTCCCCGCCGTGCTGCCCTTCATGCTCACCGGAGTGCGGTTGTCCATCGGCGTGGCCTGGCTGGTGATCGTCGCCGCCGAGATGCTGACGGGGGGCGTGGGCATCGGTTTCTGGGTATGGGACGAATGGAACAATTTGAACGTCGAGCACATCATCATCGCCATCTTCGTGGTCGGCATCGTCGGCCTGCTGCTGGAGCAAGCGCTGGTGCTGCTCGCGAAGCGATTTAACTATTGAGGCGCCGTTATGGACAAATACCTGCAACTGGAGCATCTGCACATGGCCTTCCGCACCAAGCACGGCGCGTTCACGGCATTGCAAGACGTGAACCTGTCGGTGGCCCAAGGCGAATTCGTGTCGCTGATCGGGCATTCGGGCTGCGGCAAATCCACCCTCCTCAATCTGCTGGCGGGGCTGCTCACTCCCACCAACGGGGTATTGATCTGCGCCCAGCGGGAAATTTCCGGGCCCGGGCCGGACCGGGGGGTGGTATTCCAAAACCACTCTCTATTGCCTTGGCTCACCTGCTTCGAGAACGTCTATTTGGCGGTGGAGCGGGTATTCGGCGGCAAGGAGCCCAAAACCCGCCTCAAGGAGCGCACCCAAGAAGCTTTGGCTTTGGTTGACCTGTCCCACGCCCAGCACAAGCGGCCCCATGAGATTTCCGGAGGGATGAAACAGCGGGTAGGCATTGCCCGAGCCTTGGCGATGCAACCCAAGGTATTGCTCATGGACGAGCCCTTCGGCGCCTTGGATGCGCTGACTCGCGCCCATCTGCAAGACGAGCTGATGAAAATCGTGGCGGCCACCCGCAGCACCGTGCTGATGGTGACCCACGACGTGGACGAGGCGGTGCTGCTGTCGGACCGGATCGTCATGATGACCAACGGCCCGGCGGCCACCATCGGCGACATCCTGACGGTGGATTTGCCTCGCCCCAGGGCCCGCCTAGCCTTGGCCGAAGACCGCCGCTACCATCAATTGCGGGCCGCGGTGCTGGAATTCCTGTATCAGAAGCAGATGCGCCCGGCGGCTTAGCACGGGGAGCGCAATCAGGGCCCCTCCGCGAAACGCCGCTGGATCTCCTCGATCCTGGCGCGGTTGGCGATGAGGGCCGCCACGCACCGGGGGTCGAACCGGGTGCCGGAGTGCTCCCGCAGCCAGGAGAAGGCTGCGTCGTTGCTCCAGGGCTCCTTGTAGGAGCGCCGGCTGGCGAGGGCGTCGAACACGTCGGCCACCGCGGTAATCCGGGCTTCGAGGGGGATCGCGTCGCCCTTGAGCCCCTCCGGATAGCCCGAGCCGTCCACCGCTTCGTGGTGGTATTGGGCGATATTGCCCAGCATCTCCGCATAAGGCATATGCTCCAGGCCGAAATTCCGGAGCATGACTCCGATGACGTCCTGGCCTTTCAGCGTGTGCAAACGCATGGCCCGCGCCTCTTCGTCGGTCAGTTTGCCGGTCTTGAGCAACACCCGGTCCGGGATGCCGATCTTTCCCAAGTCGTGGAGCGAGGCGAACAGAAAAATATGCTCCACCCACTCGTCGTCGATATTCATGGAGCCCGCCAAGCTGCGGGCGATGAGCCGCGCATAGTTGGCGACCCGGTCGAGGTGGACGCCGGTTTCCAAATCCCGCAGATGGGCGAAGGCGGCTGCGGTGCGCACCGCCGCCGCCAGGCTGCGGGCCGCGGCCAAGTCCATCATCACCACCTCGATGATCAGATGGGCCGCGAAATCCAATTCGCCCAGAGCCAGTTCGGTAAAGGCGTGTTTTTGGCAGGAGTCGAAGAACACCACCCCGGAAAACGCCCCGTTGACCAACATCGGCAAGGTATAGCTGGAGCCGTAGCCATGGGACAGGATGCGCCGGGTATGTTCTTGGGAACTTGCGGCGAACACATCCAGGTCGTCCACCAGCCGGGGCCGGCCGCGGGCGGCAAGCTCCCGCAGCGATGCGGCTTCGCTCAATGGCGCCTCGTAGTGGCTCAGGACACGACCGTCCCCGCTGCTGGCGAGGAAGGTCTTCAGCCAGTCGGTCTTGGGATCGTACAGCGCCACGGCGATGCGATCGACGCAGGGAAAGCGCTCCCGCACCGCCCGGTGGATCACGTCCAGTTTTTCGGAAAGCCTGGCGCGCTTCCCCAGGTCGCTCAACGAATCTTCGTGACCGAACATTTTCATCGCCCCGCGTGAATCGAACTGCGGCCCACAGAGCCGATCTCGGCGAATTCCGCGAAAACATGCAACGCCGGCACCGGAAACGGCCCGCTCGTTGCGGCGGCAAGCCAGCCCCGGTATCGTAGCCCGCCGATTTTAGAAAAATAGGAGGTTTCCATGAAATTCCCCGTTCCGCTCCCGCTCGCCGCCATCACCGGGTTACGGCGCCAAGCGTGGGTCGCCGCTTTGCTGGGTTTGACAGCCCTCGTCCTGGCGAATTCCGCGACGGCTCAAGAGGCCCTGCGTCTGAGCATTCGAGGACACAGCCTGCGGGCCGAGGTTGCCAGCACCGCCGATGCCCGTTCCATCGGTCTCATGTATCGTAAGTCCCTGCCGGAAAACGAAGGCATGCTGTTCGTCTTTCCGGAGGCGGCTTACCATGGCATGTGGATGAAAAACACTTACGTCCCGCTGAGCGTGGCTTTCATCGATCGGCAAGGAGCTATCCTCAATATAGCCGATATGACTCCCTTGTCCGAGACTTCCCATACCGCAGCGGGTTTGGCCGGCTATGCGCTGGAAATGAATCGGGGATGGTTTGCCAAACAAGGCATCCGCCCCGGAGACCGGATCGAGGGGCTAGAAAAAGCTCCTCGGGGCCGTTGAAGCAACAAGCCCCCGAACCGGGGGCTTGTTGTTGAACCGAGATCGGACCAGCCGGCCCGAAACGGGAGTCAGCCGAAAAATGCAGTTCTAAACACACCGCCGCTGGCGATCATGAAGAACAGCATCGGCATGGACAGCAGCGTGTTGGTGCGGGAAGCCAGGAAAGCCACCCGGCGAGCCTTGTTCTTTTCCTCGTCGCTGGCCTGGACCATGCCCAACACTTTTTTCTGATTGGGCCAAATCAGCACCCACACGTTGAACAGCATGATGGTGCCCAGCCATGCGCCCACTCCGATGGGAACGTAAGCCCGGTCCTGGAACAGGAAGGCATCCAGGAAATGGCTGCCCAGCAGCATCGCCCCCGCCAGCCAGGTCACCAACGCCGCCCAACGGAAGAACAACAACGCCCGAGGCGCCACATGCTTGCTGATCCCCGCCGCGGTGCCGTCGGCGCCGGCCGCCTTGAGAGCCGCCACCTGGACGAAGTTGAAGTAATACAGCAGACCGATCCACATCACCCCGGCCATAATGTGCAGCCAGCGGCCCAATCCGTATAGAACAAAGTCCATGGCTAGCTCCCCATCGCGGTTTTGACAATGAAATACAGTACCAGGGTAACGACAAGGCCGGATATCACCGTGCCCCACAAAGAGTCGAGCGGATTTTGCATGGTCTTCCTCCAGGAAAAATAACTAACGAACGGCGGGCGGTTATCCCAGTTCGAAGTCTAGCGAATCCGCCCTTGGCCGGCAATAGTTGAGTCGTTTAATCGGTTATTTTTTCAAGGGCCGCCATCAATTCGTCATGTCACCACCAGCAAATAAAGCAAAATCAGATTGAACACCAGGGAAGCCAGCGCCAGGCCCTGCCAAGTGCGTAGCGGATCCCGGGCCGCCAAGGGGGTGCGGCCGGGAGCCGCGAGCTGCCGGTGTTCCCCATGTTCCAGGGCCAATAGGAATTCCTCGGCGGTCTCGAAGCGTAAGCGAGGGTCCCGCACCACCGCCTTCAACAAGGCATTTTCCAGCCACACCGGGATATCGGGGCGATAACGCCTGGGCGACACCGGATCGACGAAGCGGGGCCGCTGGAAGGGTTCGATCTCACCGTAGGGGTATTTGCGAGTTAGCAAGTGGTAAAGCGTCACTCCAATGGCGTACAGATCACTCTGGGGCGAGGCGGCGGCTCCATCGAAAAGTTCCGGGGCGATAAAACTGGGAGTCCCCGGATGACCCGCCCCATGGTTATCGTTCAAGCCGCTGGCGGCCACCCCCAAATCCAGAATCCGTAGCTTGCCGTCGTCCGCCAAATGCAGGTTGGCCGGCTTGATATCCCGGTGCAGAACATTCAGCCGATGCAACGCGGCCAAGCCCTTGAGCAGCCGGATACCGATCTGCACCGCCTCGACGCAGGAAAAATGCCGGCCCCGCTGCAAATGCTGCTGCAATGTGGCACCGTCATGATAGGTCATGACGTAGTAGAGGAAATGGCGCTCTTCCCCGGTCAGCGGCATCACCTGGGGAAAATAGTGGGACCGCACCCTCTTGCCCAGCCACTCCTCGGCCAACAAGGCTTCGCAGGCTTCGGGATCGTCATTGAGGGCCGGGTTCAGAGTCTTGAGCACCAACATCTGACCGGAAATCTTGTGCCGCGCTCGGTAGAGCAGCGTGACCCGGGATTCATGCAGCAATTCCTGGATTTCGAAGTCATCAATCAACTGCCCAATCTTGGCGCGGGGCGGAACCGCCAAGTGCCGACCGGCCGCCAGCAAATCCCGCAACCCCTCCGCCACCTGCCGCACCCGGACCACCACCGCGGTGGCATTGTCTCGCCCCCGGCCCGTCAGGGCTTTCTTCACCAAGGCCTCCGCCGCAAGCCGCGGGTTGTCGTAAAGCTGCAAGATTTCGTGGATGCCCGGGTCTCCCACCCCCTCCCAGACCCCGTCGGTGGCCAGTAACAGGACATCCCCCGCTTGCAGTTCCGCGTCGGCGTAATCCGGCACCAAATGCTGGTCCAGGCCCACGGCTCGTTTCAACACATGCTGCATGCCGGGTCGCTCCCACACGTGATCCTGGGTCAATCGCTCCAAGCGGCCGTTACGCAGCAAATACACTCGGCTATCGCCGACATGCACCAGCCAATAACGGTTGCCCCGCAGCACCACCGCGCTCAAGGTGGTGGCCATGCCGGCGTAGTCTCGGTGCAATGCACTCTGGGCCAACAACCAGCGATTGATGGCGGAAAGCACTCGCTCCAAGGCTTGGGGAATTTCCCAGGTATCGGGAGTGGCATAGTAGTCGGACAGCAGCCCTTGAATAGTCGCTTCCGCCGCTTCCCGCCCGCCACTGTGACCGCTGACGCCATCGGCCACCGCCAGCAGCGCTCCCTTGACGCTGAGTGGCTCGCCCTCCGGCAGGGCAATCCCCCAGCTATCCTCGTTGCGCTCCCGGCGCCCGACCTCGGTGGCGTGCCCGGCCTCGACCTGTAATGGCATTCAATCCCCCTTCCGGATGGGTGTCGCCCGAAGCGACAGCCGCTCTTAAGACCGGCCTTAGACCTTGGCCCGGGAAACGTGGGCGGCGCCCCAAGTGGTACGCCAGCGGGTCTTGACGCCGTTCAGTCCGACCAGGGCCAATAAAGCCAGTCCGGCGAACACCAGCAGCCCCGCCTGGTAATGGCCGGTGATTTGCCTGGAATACCCCAGGCTGGAGGCCAGATAAAAGCCGCCGACACCGCCGGCCATGCCCACCAGCCCGGTCATCACGCCGATTTCCTTGTGAAAGCGTTGCGGCACCAACTGGAACACCGCGCCATTGCCCATCCCCAGACTCAACATGGCCAGCACGAAAACCGCCAGAGCCATCCAAGCCTCTCGCAGCCCGAGGCTGACCAAGGCAATGAAAACGGCCGCCAACGTGTACATCGCCAGCAACGAGCGTATCCCGCCCACCCGGTCAGCCACCACGCCTCCCACGGGCCGCACCAGGGAACCGGCGAATACGCAGGCGGCGGTGAAATAGCCCGCCACCACCGGGCTCAAGCCATACTGGTCGGAAAAATAAATGGTCAGCGACGAGGCCAGCCCCACGAACCCCCCGAAAGTCACGCTGTAAAAGAACATGAACCACCAGGCATCCCGATCTTTCAGTATCACGGCATATTGCTTGAGCGACTGCGGCGGGGGGCATTCGGGACTGTCCTTGGCGAAAACCATATACGCCCCGAAGGCCGCGATGAGGGGAATCACCGCCAGGCCGAATACCTGATTCCACCCATAAGCCGCCGCCAACCCCGGGGCAAACAAGGCCGCCAGCACCGTGCCGGAATTTCCCGCTCCGGCGATCCCCAGGGCGGTTCCCTGATGCTCGGGCGGATACCAGCGGGAAGCCAGGGGCAGGGCCACCGCAAAAGACGCCCCCGCAACGCCCAGAAACAAGCCCAGGATCAGCACCTGCTCAAAACTGCGGATTCCGAACGTCCAGGCAAACAGCAAGGCCAGGATCACCACGATCTGGCCGATGGCGCCGGCCATTTTGGGCTTGAGATGATCCACCAGCAACCCCATCACCACCCGTAGCAAGGCCCCCGCCAGCACCGGGGTCGCCACCATCAACCCCTTCTGGGCCGGACTCAAACCCAGATCCAGGGCGATCTGCACGCCCAGCGGACCCAGCATCACCCACACCATGAAACTCAAATCGAAATACAGAAAAGCGGCAAACAAAGTGGGCGGATGGCCCGACTTCCAGAACGATCCTTGCATTTGGATTTCCTAGATTTATTTTTTGGGCCGCTGCGAGAAACAGTGGCTTGGGTACGCGATGCTGTGAGGCGGCATCCACGCCGTCCAGGGTCATAGCTCCATGAACACCACCCCGTTTTCCAGCTTGACGGGAACGGTGCGGGCGCAGCCCTCGTCAGGGGCATCGGCGCACCCGTCTCCCAGGCCGATGGTCCAGCCATGCAGGGGGCAGGCTACTTTGTCGCCGAACACGATGCCCTGGGACAAGGGTCCGCCCTTATGGGGACATTTGTCCTCCACCGCGAAGACCTGGTCTTCGGCGGTGCGGAACACCGCGATGTTTCCCTGGCGGCCATGCACCACCCGGGCTCCCAGCCGGGGAATGTCGTCCAATAGCGCCACTTTCGTCCATTGCGTCATGGCCGTCCCTTAAATCTCGATGGTTTCGAACTCGCGGGAATCCGACGCTTGGCGGCTCCGCTCCCGCCAAGGATCTTTCTCCCCCTGCAAGGCGTACAGCAACCGCTGATACAGCGCCCGACGACCCTCGGCGTCGTCCGCCACCCGCTTTTTCACATAGTCCAACCCCACCCGCTGGATAAAGTGGACGGTACGGTCCAGATAGCGCGCTTCCTCGCGGTAAAGCTGCACGAAGGCCCCGGCGTATTCGAGGACTTCTTCCGGGGTCTTCACCTTCACCAGGAACTGGGCCACTTCGGTCTTGATTCCCCCATTGCCGCCGACATAGATCTCCCAGCCGGAATCCACTCCGATGACGCCCACATCCTTGATCCCCGACTCGGCGCAGTTGCGGGGACAGCCGGATACCGCCATCTTGACCTTGTGGGGGGCGTACATTTTCCAGAAAGCCTGCTCCAGATCGATGCCCATCCGGGTGGAGTCCTGCACCCCAAAGCGGCACCACTCGCTGCCTACGCAAGTCTTCACGGTGCGCAAGGCCTTCGCGTAAGCATGGCCGGAAGGCATGTCCAGATCCGCCCACACCTTGGGCAGGTCTTCCTTCTGGACCCCCAGCAGGTCGATGCGCTGGCCGCCGGTCACCTTGATGGTGGGGATCCGGTATTTGTCCACCACATCGGCAATGCGCCGCAAATCGCCGGCGCTGGTCACTCCGCCGAACATGCGGGGCACCACCGAAAAAGTCCCATCCTTCTGGATGTTGGCATGGGCCCGCTCGTTGATGAAACGGGACTGGGGATCGTCCTGGGCTTCGTGGGGCCAGGCGCAGAGCAGGTAATAATTCAGGGCCGGGCGGCAACTGGCGCAACCGTTGGGATTACCCCAAGACAGAAACTTCATCGTCGCCGGAATCGACAGTAGCCGCTGTTCCTTGATGGCCTTGCGCACTTCCTCGTGGGTCAGATCGGTGCAGCCGCACACCGGCTTATCGGCGGAAGCCTGCGGAGTGTAGGCGCCGCCCACGGTGCTGGCCAAGATCTGCTCCACCAAGCCGGTGCAGGAACCACAGGAACTGGAAGCCTTGGTGTGCTTGCGGACATCCTCCAGGGTAAACAACCCTTTTTCCTTGATGGCCGTGACGATCGTGCCCTTGCACACGCCGTTGCAGCCACATACCTCCATGTCGTCGGGCATGTTGGCCGCCTTGCTCTGCCCCAAATGGCCGGCGTTACCCAGATGATTCTGGCCGAACATCAGATGATCCCGAATCTCTCCGATAGCTTGCCCGTCCCGCATCAATTGGAAATACCATGCGCCGTCGGCGGTATCGCCGTACATCACGCTGCCCACGATCTGATTATTCTCGATCACCAGCTTCTTGTAGACGCCGCCCACCGCGTCGTGCAGCACGATCTCCTCGCTCTGTTCGTTGCCTGTGAAATTCCCGGCGGAAAACAGGTCGATCCCGGTCACCTTGAGCTTGGTGGAAGTCACCGAACCCTGGTAGCGCCCGAAACCCAGCAGTGCCAGGTGGTTGGCGCACACCTTGGCCATCTCGAACAAAGGGGCCACCAGCCCATAAGCCGTGCCACGATGGGAAGCGCATTCGCCGACCGCATAAATCCGCGGATCGTAGGTCTGCAAGGTGTCGCTGACCACGATCCCCCGGTTGCACAGCAAGCCGCAGGATTCGGCCAATGCGGTGTTGGGGCGGATGCCCACCGCCATCACCACCAATTCGGCGGGAATCTCGTCGCCGTCGGCGAAGCGCACCTTGGCGACGCGGCCGTTCTCCCCCACCAATTCCTGGGTTTGCTTGGGCAGCAGGAATTTGAGTCCGCGCCGCTCCAGGGAACGCTGCAACATTCTGGCGGCGGCACGGTCCAACTGCCGCTCCATCAGCCATTCGGCAAGATGCACCACGGTCACGTCCATGCCTCGCTGCGCCAAGCCGTTGGCGGCCTCCAGCCCGAGCAGACCGCCGCCGATCACCACGGCATGGCGGTGATGGCCGGCGGCCTCGATCATGCGGTTGGTGTCGTGGATATCCCGGTAGCTAACCACCCCTTCCAGATCCTTGCCGGGAATGGGCAGAATCACCGGATTGGATCCCGTCGCCAGCAACAGCCGGTCATAGCTCTCGCAAGTTCCGTCCTCGGCGTAGGCCTTGCGTAAACGGCGGTCCAGCTTAGTGACCTGCTTGCCGAGATGCAGGCGGATGCCGTTCTCACGGTACCAATCCACATCGTTGAGCATGATGTCCTGGAGCGTCATTTCTCCTGCCAGCACCGGAGACAACAAGATGCGGTTATAGTTGGCATGGGGCTCCGCGCCGAATACCGTGATCTCGTAAAGATCGGGAGCGATCTTTAGCAGTTCCTCCAAGGTCCGCACCCCGGCCATCCCGTTCCCCACCATCACCAGCTTCATCGGTTTCATCATTAACTCCCAGTTGCTCAAGCTTGATTAACTCGCCCACCCACGCCGCCTACGCTCCCGCCAGGCTATTGGTTTCCATCGCGACAATGGCCTTGGCCTGGTTCATGTCCTCGGTATATCCCGAACAGTAGAGCAGACAAGCCAACTGATTGACGATGGGCAAAGGCACCGGAACCTCGCCTTCCAGGGCGCGGCGAATCCAAGCGGCGGTGGTTCCGGCATCAATGGCCTCCGGCAGGGTCGGCAGGGTCTTGACCGGACCGGCTTCCGCCTCGAACAGCGCCATGGACAAGCCATTGCGAAAAGACTCCAATTGCGGTCGGCGCTTCGGATTCGCGAACGGCTCCCCCTCCGTTCCTCGCAACAGCAGCGCGTTTGCTCCGGTCGCCTCGAAAAATTCCCGCATCCGAGCCAGATAGGCCGGATGGGTCACGCTTACCACGCGGAGTCCTTCGCCGCCGAACGGATCCAGCAGCTTTACCAGGCTATGGGCGGAATTCCGGACCCCCAACTGCTCCCGCAGCGACAGCAAGGTCGCCATTGCCGGGGCCAGCACGCCGGTCGGCACAAAGGCCAAGCCCTCTTCCTCCAAGACGGCCTGGGCCTGGGCCAGATGGGCGCAAGGCATGATCCCCAGTTCTCGCAGCACGTAAGCCGTGGTCACCCGGCCGCCTCCTGCCAGCAAGCCGTGGATCAGCACCGGAATGCCGAAGCGGCGCAACAGCAAGGCCAACAAAGGCAGCAGGTTCGCCTGGTGGCGAGCCCCGTTATAGCTGGGAAACACCACGGGCCGAGGCTTTCCGGACGGCGCCCGAAGCCGGTACAGGCGCTCGTCGATGGCCTGATAAAAACCCAGGAATTCTCCCAGGGACTCCCCCTTGACGCGCAGCGCAATGAGGATCGCCCCCAACTCCAAGGGGGGCACGCCGCTGTCCAGCATGGCGCTATACAACTGATAAGCGTCCTGTTCCGAAAGGTCTCGAGAGCCGTCCTGGCCGCGCCCGATTTCCTTAATGTATGTCGCAAAATTCATGGTCGGCCCGGTTAATTCGTACACGCATTGGGCAAGCGGTCTAGGCCGCCCGTTGCCTCGCCCCATGGGCGGCGGCCAGGCGCCTGAGCTCGGGGACGCAGGAACCGCATTCCGTGCCGCAGCGTAATTTTTGTTGCAGCTCGGCCGGGGTCGAGCCTTCCGCGAGCACCGCCAGAATCTCCCGCTCCGAAACATCCAGGCAATTGCAAACGATGCGCCCGCGCGAGACCTGGCCGGCGGGCGGGGCGCTCACCGGAGCCAGGACCCAGCGCCGCACCGGCTCGGCCTTGCCGCCTTCGGCCAGCAATTCCTTGAGCCAATCCCGGGCGGCGACCTCCCCGGTGAGCCGGACTCCGGAAAGCCTGCCATTTTCTATCAGCACCCGCTTGGTGATACCCCGCTTCCCGTCCGCGTAGCTCATGACCCGGGCATCGTCGTCCAGCTCCAGGATCCGATCCAACTCAGCCAGCAGGGTCTCGTCCCGCGGTTCGGCGCAAGCGGCCCGCAGCACCAGAATTTCCCGGTCCCGGCCGTAAAGGCCGCAGGCGGCATAATCAAAACGCTCCAGCAACGGCTGCACTCTGGGCAATCGATCCAGCGCATCGCCGCAGCGCATCGCCACCAACTGCCAAGGCAAGCGCATCCGCTCCACCGCCACCGCCGCGTGCTTGAGTTCCGGCTGCTTGGAAATCGGATCGAAAGCTGGCATGGTCAGCGCGTTGGTTCCGGAACCCTTCATGAACTGGCTGCCCCAATGCATGGGCAAGAACACCTGCCCGGAGCGCATTTCGGCGGATTTCCGCGCCCGCACCACCACCTCGCCCCGGCGGCTCCTGACCCGCACCAGGTCGCTGTCCGCCAAGCCCCGCATGGCCATGTCGTCGGAATTCATGGACAGCACCGGCTCTTCCGCATGGTTGAACAGCCGCGCCACCGTGCCGGTACGGCTCATCCCATGCCACTGATCCCGCAACCGGCCGGTGTTAAGACGAAAGGGATAGCGGGCGTCGGTCATTTCTTCCGGCCGGCGGTAGCGCGCCACATGAAACCGAGCCCGGCCGTCGGCAGTCGGAAACACGCCGTCCTCGTAAAGACGCTCGCGGCCCGTCGCGGCCCCTTCCGGGAACGGCCACTGCTGAGGGCCGCGCTGCTCCAACAAAGCATAGGACAAGCCGGTGATATCCAAATCCTGCCCCCGGGTGGTCTCCCGGTGCTCGTTGAAAACCTCCTCCGCGGATGGGTAGGGAAACAGCCGCGGCGCATCGGCGCGGTTTAACCGGGCGCCGAGCCGCAAGGCGAAATCGGCGGCGATGCGCCAATCCTCACGGGCTTCGCCGGGGGGCGGGACGGCGGCCCGCACCCGGCTGATGCGCCGCTCGGAATTGGTGACGCTGCCTTCCTTCTCCCCCCAACTGGCGGCGGGCAGCAGAATATCCGCATACGCCGTGGTATCGGTGTGCCGGTAGGCTTCCTGCACCACCACCAGATCCGCCGCCGCCAGGGCTTCCCGCACCCGGTCGGCTTGGGGCATGGACTGGGCCGGATTGGTGCAGGCGATCCAAATCGCCTTGATCTCCCCGCTGCGCACCGCTTCGAACATTTCCACGGCGCTCTTGCCCGGCCGGGACGGAACTTCCGGCACTCCCCACAGCCGCGCCACTTCCTCCCGGTGCCGGGGATTGGCCAGATCCCGATGGGCCGACAACAGGTTCGCCATGCCCCCCACCTCTCGTCCCCCCATGGCATTGGGCTGCCCGGT
The DNA here is from genome assembly GCA_023259135.1 of Betaproteobacteria bacterium. Lineage (GTDB taxonomy): Bacteria > Pseudomonadota > Gammaproteobacteria > Burkholderiales > JAHFQX01 > JAHFQX01. The sequence goes on from JAHFQX010000014.1 coordinate 54,204, forward strand.
CAGGGAAAACGGTCCGGCCCCCGGCTTGCCGATCTGGCCCGTCGCCAAATGCAGATTGATGAGCGCGGCGTTGTTGTCGGTCCCGTGGCTGGATTGGTTCAAGCCCTGGCAGTAAAGCGACAAGGTCGCCTCGGAATCGGCGAATTCCCGGGCGGCTCTCACGATGTCCTCCGCCGGCACGCCGCAAATCGCCGCGGCGTATCCCGGCGTGTACTCCCGCACCGCTTCCCGCACCGCTTCGAAACCCTCGGTGTGCCGCTCGACAAAAACCTTGTCCCACAATCCCTCCCACAGGATGACGTGGAGCATGGCGTTATAGAGGGCGACATCGGTGCCGGGCAGGATGGGCAAAAACAGATCGGCGGCCTCGGCGGTGTCGGTGCGGCGGGGGTCCACCACGATGATGCGCAGTTCCGGGCACCGCGCCTTGGCATCCTCGATGCGGCGAAACACGATGGGGTGGGCGTAGGCGGTATTGGAGCCGGAGATGAACAAGGTCCGGGCGTGATCGATGTCGGCGTAGCAAGCCGGCGGCGCATCGGCCCCCAGAGTGGCTTTGTAGCCCGCTACCGCCGAGGACATGCAGAGCCGGGAATTGGTGTCCACGTTATTGCTGCCCACCAGCCCCTTGACCAGTTTGTTGAAGACATAGTAGTCCTCGGTCAGCAACTGGCCGGAAATGTAGAAGCCCACCGCGTCGGGGCCATGCCGGCGGATGATGTCGGCAAAGCGGTCGGCGGCGCTGTCCAGGGCCTCATCCCAGGAAACCCGCAGCCGCACCGCTGCGCGGCTGCGGCGCAGTTCCGGATAAAAAGCCCGCGCTTCGGGCCGGGCCGTCAGGTGCAGAGTGGAGCCCTTGGTGCACAAGCGCCCAAAGTTGGCGGGATGTTCCGGATCGCCTCGTATTCCGATAATCCGGTCGCCTTCGACAGCAACGACGACCCCGCAGCCGACACCGCAGTAACAACAGGTGGATTGCACTTCTCGGGACAGGCCCACAACCGCTCCAGTTTCGCATCGCTAGTTTGTGGTGCCTTAAAGAGCAAATCCTGTGCCACGGCCTCCCGCTTATGTTTTCTCTTTAGAATCAGGGTGAAGAGGTTCGACCGCCCCAGCCGGCGCCGGTTAATGGTGCGGCCCAGGGCCGACGCGCTCCAGGATGGAGCGGGCCGGCTCCGCCAATAGCCGGGTCCCTCTCCCGCGCCGCCGATCTACACCAGCACCACCTTGCCGACGGTTTCCCGGCTGGCCAAATCCTTCAAAGCCTGAGGAGCTTCCGTCATCGGGTAGCGGCGCGATACCAGCGGCCGGATCTGGCCTTTTTGCAGCATGGCGAACAAGTCCTGAAAAATGCCGCGGGTGATCTCCTGCTGCTTGGCTCGAGTGTCCCCCGTGCTCACTCCCATGGCTGCGGCGCATTTCAGCAACAAGCGGTTGGCGGGAATCTGGGGAATCCGCCCGCTGGCGAAGCCGACGATGACGATGCGCCCTTCCCAGGCCAGGCACTTCATGCTCAGATCGGTCACGTCTCCGCCCACCGGATCCACGATCACGTTGACCCCCCGCCCCTCGGTGAGGGTTTTGACCTCCTCCACCCAGCCGGCATCGGAATAATCCAAGGCCCAATCCGCCCCCTGCTCGCGACACACCGCCACCTTCTTGGCGCTCCCGGCGGTGGCGATCACCTTCGCCCCCCAGGCCTTGGCCAATTGAATCGCGGCCAGGCCCACGCCGCCGGCGCCGGCATGCACCAGCACCCATTCCCCGGCCCGCAGTTGCGCCCGCTGCTTCAGCGCCCGGTAAGCGGTGGGATAAACCACCGGCATCACCGCGCCCCCCACCAGATCCACTCCGTCCGGCAGCCGGATCAGGTCGCCAGCCTGGGCCAGCGCGCATTCGGCAAAGCCGCCCCAGTCCAGCAACGCGCAGACCCGCTCGCCGGGACGGAAATCGGTCCCCGCGCCGGCCCGCTCCACGGTCCCGGATATTTCCACCCCCGGAGTGAAGGGCAGCGGCGGCTTCACTTGGTAACGGCCTTGGATCATCAGGGTATCCAGAAAATTGAGGGCCGCCGCCGCCACTCGGATCAACACCTGCCCCTCCTTCGGCTCCGGGGTGGGGGTCTCGGCCCACTCCAAACCCTCCGGCCCACACCATTGTTTGACTAGCCATGCCTTCATATCCATCTCCTGTCCGTCGCGTTTTTTCAAAAACCCCACAATTCCAACCCCGGAAATATTAACATTCGCCCCCTTGAAGCCGGTGAAACCGGCCCCATGTAGAAAATCCGGTTATCAGGAGAATATGCATGCAAGACCCGAATCGCGAGCTTGGACGCCCGGAAGCCGTCAATATCGAGCCCGCCGCGTCCCCAACCGGCACGGAACAACGGCCGGCAACCGAAGTCCCGCAAGTGGAAACCACCCCCAGCCTGGAACAATTGTTGCGGCAGGCCGAATTGGCCGCCCAGGAACACCACGATGCCTGGCTGCGGGCCAAGGCGGAAACCGAAAACGTCCGCAAGCGCGCTCAAGCGGAGGTGGCCAGCGCCCACAAATACGCCATCGACCGTTTCGCCGGAGCCTTGTTGCCGGTGAAGGACAGCCTGGAGGCGGCCCTGGGCACCGAGACCGCCACGGTGGAAAGCTTCAAGACCGGGGTAGACCTGACCCTGCGGCAATTGAGCGCCGTGTTTTCCCAATTCAACATCGCCGAAGTTCATCCGCTGGGAGAAAAATTCGATCCCCACAAACACCAGGCCATGAGCGCCATGGAATCCGACCAGGCCCCCAACACGGTCATCGCCGTCATGCAAAAAGGCTACCTGCTGGGAGACCGGGTCATTCGCCCGGCTCTGGTGTCGGTATCCAAGGCCAAGGACTCTTGAAACCGCTGCCTGGCGCCCAAACATTCAAGCTAGCCGCGACATTTTCGCGAATTTGATCAATTTAAGGAACCAAATCATGGCAAAAATCATTGGCATCGACCTGGGAACCACCAACTCCTGCGTGGCGGTCATGGAAGGGGGCACCCCCAAGGTCATCGAGAATGCCGAGGGCGCCCGCACCACGCCGTCGGTCGTGGCTTACGCCGAGGACGGGGAAGTGCTGGTGGGGGCGCCGGCCAAGCGCCAAGCGGTCACCAATCCCAAGAACACCCTGTCGGCGGTCAAGCGCCTCATCGGCCGCCGCTTCAACGACAAGGAGGTCAAGCGCAGCACCGACCTCATGCCCTACCGGATCGTCGAGAACAGCAATGGCGATGCCTGGGTGGAAGTGCGGGGCAAGCGCATGGCGCCGCCGGAAGTTTCCGCCCAGGTGCTGATGAAAATGAAGAAGACCGCCGAGGACTATCTGGGCGAGCCGGTCACCGAAGCCGTCATCACCGTGCCCGCCTACTTTAACGATTCCCAGCGGCAGGCCACCAAGGACGCCGGGCGCATCGCCGGCCTGGAAGTCAAGCGCATCATCAACGAGCCCACCGCGGCGGCGCTGGCCTTCGGCATGGACAAGAAGGAAGGCGACCGCAAGATCGCCATTTATGATCTGGGAGGCGGCACCTTCGATGTTTCCATCATCGAGATCGCCGCGGTGGAGGGCGAGCACCAGTTCGAGGTGCTGTCCACCAACGGCGACACTTTCCTGGGCGGCGAAGACTTCGATCAACGGCTCATCGACTACGTCGCCGGGGAGTTCAAGAAGGAAAACGGCATCGACCTGAGGAACGACGTGCTGGCCCTGCAACGCCTCAAGGAGGCCGCCGAGAAGGCCAAGATCGAGCTTTCCAGCACCCAGCAAACCGAAATCAACCTGCCCTACATTACCGCCGACGCCAGCGGGCCCAAGCATTTGGCCGTGAAACTCACCCGCGCCAAATTCGAAAGCCTGGTGGAGGATCTGGTGGAACGCACCGTCGAGCCCTGCCGCATCGCCATCAAGGACGCGGGCATCCAGGGCTCCGACATCGATGATGTCATCTTGGTGGGCGGCCAGACCCGCATGCCCCGCATCCAGCAGAAGGTCCAGGAAATCTTCGGCCGCGAGCCCCGCAAGGACGTCAACCCCGACGAGGCGGTGGCCATTGGCGCCGCCATCCAAGGCGGAGTGCTGCAAGGCGAGGTGAAGGACGTGCTGCTGCTGGATGTGACGCCCTTGTCGCTGGGCATCGAGACCCTGGGCGGGGTGATGACCAAGCTGATCCAGAAGAACACCACCATCCCCACCCGAGCCAACCAGGTGTTCTCCACTGCCGACGACAACCAGACCGCGGTGACCATCCACGTCCTGCAGGGCGAACGGGAAATCGCTTCCGGCAACAAGAGCCTGGGACAGTTCAATCTGACCGATATCCCACCGGCACCCCGCGGCATGCCGCAAATCGAAGTCACCTTCGATATCGACGCCAATGGCATTCTGCATGTCTCGGCCAAGGACAAGGCCACCGGCAAGGAAAACAAGATCACCATCAAAGCCAATTCCGGGCTGAGCGATGACGAGATCCAGCGCATGGTGAAGGATGCCGAGGCCCATGCCGAGGAGGATCGCCGGCAGCGGGAATTGGTGGAAACCCGCAACCAGTGCGATGCCTTGATCCACTCGGTGAAGAAAACCCTCGCCGAGCAGGGAGACAAGGTGGCCGCCGAGGAAAAGGCCAAAATCGAATCCGCCCTGGCCGAAGCCGAAGCCGCTCTCAAAGCCGACGACAAGGCGGAAATCGAAGCCAAAACCCAAGCCCTGGCCCAGGCGTCCCATAAGCTGGCGGAGCAGATGCACGCCGCCGGCACGGCACAGGGCGCCGCTTCCGAGCCCGGCCCGGACGAGGGCAACGTGGTGGACGCCGAGTTCGAGGAAGTGAAAGACAAGAAATAAGCCGTTAGAAGCCAGCGGCGAGGAGTGATATTCTTCGCCGCTCGCCGCTTTATCGTCATTCCTCCCCACGCCCCGCCTCCAACCCGCACATGGCCAAACGCGACTATTACGAAGTCCTCGGCGTCAACCGCGACGCCTCCGAGCAAGACATCAAAAAGGCCTACCGCAAGCTGGCCATGAAGCATCATCCGGACCGCAATCCGGATAGCCCCAAAGCCGAGGAAAGCTTCAAGGAAGCGAAGCAAGCCTACGAAATTCTTTCCGATCCGGAAAAACGGGCGGCCTATGATCAATACGGCCATGCCGGGGTGGATCCCTCCATGGGCGGGCAACCCGGAGCCGGCCCCGGAGCGGGTTTTGCCGACATTTTCGGCGACATCTTCGGCGACGTGTTCGGCGGCGACAGCCGCGGCCGCTCCAACGTCTACCGGGGCGCGGACCTGCGCTACAACCTGGAAATCTCCCTGGAAGAAGCGGCCCGGGGCACCGAGGCCCGCATCCGCATCCCCACGCTAGTCTCCTGCGAAACCTGCCACGGCACGGGAGCCAAATCCGGCACCCAGCCCACCACCTGCCCCACCTGCAACGGCGCCGGACAGGTACGGATGCAGCAGGGCTTCTTCTCGATTCAGCAGACCTGCCCGAAATGCCACGGCAGCGGCAAGGTGATCCTCAACCCGTGCCCGTCGTGCCACGGCAACGGCCGCATCAAGCAGCACAAGACCCTGTCGGTGAAAATTCCTGCCGGAGTGGACGAAGGCGACCGCATCCGCCTGACGGGAGAGGGGGAGGCGGGAGTCAACCACGGCCCTGCCGGAGACCTGTACGTGGTGATCCACGTCAAGTCCCACTCCGTATTCACCCGGGATCACAACGACCTGCACTGCGAAATGCCCATCAGCTTCACCGTCGCGGCCCTGGGAGGGGAAATCGAAATCCCCACCCTGGACGGCTACGCCAAAATCAAGATCCCCGCGGAAACCCAGTCCGGAAAAATCTTCCGGCTGCGCGGCAAAGGCATTCGCGGCGTGCGCAGTTCCGCGCCTGGCGACCTGCTGTGCCACATGGCGGTGGAAACCCCAGTCAATCTCACCGCCCGCCAGAAAGAGCTGCTGCTGGAGTTGGAAACCATCAATCAGAGTAGCGGCTCCAAACACAACCCCCGGGCCAAATCCTGGATGGAGAAAGTCCGGGAGTTTTTCGGATCGTAATGCCCGCCATCAGAATGCCATGCTGAGAGTGACGCGGGCAAAGCGCGGCGCTCCCGGGCTGATGTTGTTGTCGTTGTGCGCCGTCGAGTAGTACTTCTTGTCGAAAAGGTTCTCGACATTCAGTGCAAGCCGCGTCCCGCCATCGGCGAAGGCGTAGTAGATCGCGCCGTCAGCGCGGGTGAAGGCCGGGAGCTTCACGGTATTGTTGGTCGATGTATAGACCTCGGACTGATAGATCACCCCGAGTCCGGCGCTCCAGCCGCCGCCGAGGCCGAGCTTGTTCCACACCGAGAAGCTGTCCTGGGGCACCAGGCCGACGCGGCGGCCGGCGGGAACCGTGGTCCCTTTGGTAATGCGGCTGTCGAGATTGGCGTAACCGGCGTAGATTTCCCAGTTCTTCGTCACTTCGCCCTGCAATCCGAGTTCTACGCCATCGGTACGCTGTTGCCCAGCACGTATCAGCAACGCGGCATTGCTGGGATCGACCACCTTGACGTCGTCGCGGTCGGTGCGGAACACGGCGCCGGAGAGCGTCAGCTTGGGCAGCAGGTCCCAGCGCACGCCGGCTTCATAGTTCTTGGCCGTTTCCGGCGCCAGGTCCGCCGTATTGGTGGCCAGGCTCAACTGTTCGCCCGAGGGAAGGAATGCCGAGCTGTAGCTGACATACCAGGTGGCATTCGCGGTGGGCGACCAAGTCAGGCCCAGGCGCGGACTTAACTCGTTGTCGGTGCGCGCCAGATCGGTGGCGGCCACCAGGGTGCGCCGATCGTCGAAGCGGGTCTTGAAATGGTCGTAGCGCAGGCCAGCCAGCAGCTTCCATTCCTTGCCCAGCGCAATCTGGTCCTGCAGGTACACGGCGGCCAGATCGACCTGGGTTGCGTTGTCCGGATTGCCGCCGCTGGGACGGAAATCGGTGGCTACGGCATAGGGCGAACTCGCCGCCACATTGCGGAAGGTGGCGGCGCCGAAGAAACCGGTCTTGCGCACGCTGGTAGTATCCTGGCGACCGAGTTCCAGGCCGCTCAGCAAGGTATGTTCGAGGCCGGCCGCGGTGAATTTCCTCGTCAGGTCGGTCTGGTTAAAGATATTGGTGCGCTTGTCGGCGTTGCTGTAGGCCTCGATCCGCACCAGGCCGGCGGCGGTGACGGCGCCATTGGCATAGACGTTTTGATAGAACTTGTCGTAGCCGGTGGCGCGGAAGTTGTTCCTGATCTGGGTGCCGGCGCCGAAGTCGTGTTCCAGCACGGCCGCGATCCCGTTAACGGCGGAGCGCGCCTCGCTCTGGTCGGCATTGCCGAAGAAGGTGGCGCTGTCGGTGCCGAACGGACGTTGAGTGGCCGCGGCGGACGGAATGCCCCGATCGGCCGTGCGCTCG
>JAHFQX010000051.1 GCA_023259135.1 Betaproteobacteria bacterium
GCTGGAGGAATGGAAGCGCTGGCCAGCCCTGTCCGCGGTACGCTACGGCAACCTGTTCTTCATTCCCGAGGACTTGTTGACTCGGGCTTCGCCCCGGATTCTGGAGGCGACCGCGATACTGTGCGAACAACTGGAAACCGCCCGGCGGCATTTGAGCCGACCGAAGCAGCCTTGATGTCGTAGGCCGGCTCGAACACGATCACCTCGCGCCGGGACGCACTACCGCCGCCGCCGCGGAAAGTTTGGAAGCCAACGGAAACGGGCAGTTGGGCATGAGACTTCGGGCCCCGTTGCGGGGGGAGCCCTCATGTTATAAATTGCCCGATACGGCAAGCCAATCCGGCTGACGCTTCCGCGTCCACAGTCCCCAGGAGAATCCCATGCAGCACACCGAGCAACTCTATATCGATGGCCGCTGGACGCCCTCCTCCGGCGACCATTTCCTTGACGTGATCAGCGCTTCCACCGAGCAGGTGATCGCCCGGGTTCCGGCGGCAACACCGGAGGATGTGGATGCCGCGGTGCAGGCAGCGCGGCGGGCCTTCGGCGGCTGGGCCGCCATGCCGACGGCGCGCCGGGCCGAACTGCTGCACCGGCTGCACCGGGGGCTGGCCGCCCGAGCCGACGAGATTGCCCGCACCATCACCGGCGAGATCGGCATGCCCCTCAAGCTTTCCCAGCGGATTCAAGCCGGCCTGCCCATCAAGGTCATGGACAGTTTCGCCCGACTCGTCACCCAGCTCCCGCTGGAGGAAAAAGTCGCCAACTCCTTGGTGGTGCGGGAGCCGGTGGGGGTAGTCGGCTGCATCACCCCGTGGAACTATCCGCTGCACCAGATCGTCGCCAAAGTTGGGGCAGCCTTGGCGGCGGGCTGCACGGTGGTGCTCAAGCCCACCGAAGTGGCGCCGTTGAGCGCCTATATCTTGGCGGAAATCATCGATCAATCCGAACTGCCGCCGGGGGTCTTCAATCTAGTGGTCGGGACCGGGCCGGTGGCGGGGGAGGCCCTGGCCAGCCACCCGGAAGTCGACATGATTACCTTCACCGGCTCCACCCGGGCCGGCAAGCGGGTGTCGGAGCTGGCCGCCGCCACGGTAAAGCGGGTAGCTCTGGAACTGGGCGGCAAGTCGGCGGCGGTTGTCCTGGACGACGCCGATCTCGCCCAGGCGGTAAAAAGCACGGTGAGCAACTGCTTCCTCAATTCCGGGCAAACCTGCGCGGCCCATACCCGCCTGCTGGTGCCCGCCGAGCGCTACGCGGAAGCGGCCCAATTGGCGGTCAGCGCAGCGAAGACCTTCACGGTCGGCGACCCTTTCAGCGACACCGCCAAACTGGGGCCTTTGACGTCGGCCATCCAGCGGGAGCGGGTACGGAATTACATCCGCAAGGGCCTCGAGGAAGGCGCCGAACTGCTGCTGGGCGGGGCCGAGCCGCCGGAAGGGCTCGCCAAGGGCTACTATGTCCGCCCCACGGTATTCGGCCGCGTGGACCCCAAAATGACCATCGCCCAGGAGGAAATATTTGGGCCGGTGCTGTGCCTCATCGCCTACCGCGACGAGGCAGACGCCATCCGCATCGCCAACGGCACTCCCTACGGCCTGGCGGGTGGCGTCTGGGGCAGCCCGGAACGGGCGCTACGGGTGGCGCGGCGGCTGCGGGCGGGCTCGATCGACGTCAACGGCGGCAGCTTCAATCCGGAAGCTCCTTTCGGCGGCTATAAGCAGTCCGGCCACGGCCGGGAATACGGCAAATGGGGATTGGAGGAATTCCTGGAGGTCAAGGCCATTCAGTTTTGACCGAACAATTGCTTGACGTCCACATCCTTCAGTTCCACCTGGTCGAACTCCAGTAGATCGAAGGGGCGGAACAGGAACATGCGGGCCACGATATTGTCCGGAAACTGCTCGATGCGGACGTTATTGATGTTGACGCTGTCGTTGTAGAACTCCCGGCGGTCGGCAATGGCGTTCTCCAGCCCGGTAATACGGCTTTGCAACTGCAAAAAACTCTCGTTGGTTCTGAGTTCCGGATAGGATTCGGCGACGGCATACAGATTGCCAAGCCCCATTCGCAGCGCCCCCTCGGCGCGGCCCAAAGCGCCCACGTCCTGGCTCTCGCGGGCGGCGAACACGCCGGCCCGGGCCTTCATCACCTTCTCCAGGGTATCCTGCTCGAATTTCATGTATTGCCTGCAGGTTTCCACCAGCTTGGGCAATTCGTCGTGGCGCTGCTTGAGCAACACGTCGATGTTAGCCCAAGCCTTGGCCACGTTGTGCTTGATGCCGACCAATTGGTTGTAGATGACGATAAAATAAACCAACACCACCAAAACCGCCGCCAAGACCACCAGGATATATAAGCTCATAGCCCCCCCTCTGCCCACGCCAACCCAGTACCCAACCTGCCTGGGCCGTACGATACCCGACAGTCCGGAGCGGCGTAAACTCCGATCAGCAAAAGGACTTGATCAGATGGGATTGCTTTTCCAAGAAACTATCATTAGCCTAGGACCATTACCCAACCACTCAAAACAGGTCAGAAAATCATGGAAACCGATCTCACCAAGGAAAAATTGCTGGCGGATTTCAAAGTCGTTGTAGCCGATGCCGAAGCCTTGCTGCAGGCCACCGCAAGCCAAGCCGGCGAAAAGGTGTCCGCGGCACGGGAACGCATTCAGGAAAGCCTGGGGAAAGCCAAGGTCAAGCTGGCCGAGGCCGAAGCGGCTCTCGTCGAGCGCACCAAGCAAGCCGCTCAGGCCGCCGACGATTTCGTCCATGACCATCCTTGGAAAGCCGTGGGCATCTCGGCCTGCATCGGCATGGTGGTCGGGTTGCTGATCGGCCGCCGCTAGCGGCTTTATGGACCAAGACACCGGGGGCACCGGGCTGTCCGGCTCCCTCCGCCACTTCAGCGCCACCCTGCTCGGCGCCGTCGAAACCCGCCTTCGATTGCTTGCCACCGAATTGGAGGAAGGAGGGCTGCAAGCGCTGCGCCTGGCCGGACTGGGCGCGCTGGCCTTGTTCTTTCTCGGGCTGGGAATTGTCTTGGCCACCCTGTTACTGGTGCTGGCATTCTGGGATACCCATCGGCTTGTGGTGGTGGGTGCTCTGACGGGTCTCTTCCTTGGCTCCGGCATCGTCGCGGCATTGATCCTGCGTTCGGCGTTGCAATCCAGCCGGGGACCCTTTCCCATTACCCTGCAGGAACTGTCCCGGGACCGGGAAATTCTTGTCGGCCAAGATAAGCCCAACCCCTAATCGACAATTCCTTTCGGTCATCCCCTCCCGTGAATTCCCGATTCGTCGAATTGCAGCGCCGCAAAACCGCTCTTACGATGCAATGCGGCCGCGACCGGGAACGCCTGGCCGAAGTCATGGCCCACTGGAAACGCCCCCTGGTCTGGATCGACCGGGCAGCCCAAGGCGTCTCCTATCTGAAAGCCCACCCCCTGCTGGTCGCGTCGGTCGTCGCCGGCTTCGGGCTGATCCGCGGTCGGGGCGGGGCACAATCCTCTCCTGGGAAGAGCCGGTCCCTATGGCGATGGGCCAAGCCTCTGCTGGCGGTGGCTCTGCCCCTGGTCCGGAAGCTCTAGCCCATGCCCACCCGCCGACCCAGCCGACCGAAAAGCAACGGTCTCTTCCGGGGATTCGTCGAATTGCAGGCCAGAGAGCGGCAATACTTGCTTCAAGAAATCGTGCAGATCAAGGGCGCCATGCCCCTGCTCATGAAACGCCGCAATCAAGGGCGTTGGACCCGAGAAGACAAAACCGAACTGCGCAGACACCTGGTCCGGCTATCCCGCATCAGCCCCTACTTGGTGACATTGGCGCTGCCCGGCTCCTTCGTGCTGCTGCCGGCCCTAGCCTGGTGGCTGGACCGGCGGCGCAACAGCGCGGCGCGGCAGGTTTAGCGGTCATAGCCTCCGAAGCCGCTACGGCTTTGGCAAGTCCGCTTTCCGCAATAAGAATACATGCCGGTCGCCCCCACTGGTCTCTAGCCAGGTGAAGGGCAGTCGCGGAAAGGCGGCCTCCACCTCGCTTCGGCGGCGCCCCGCTTCCACCACCAGCAAACCTCCCGGGGTAAGGTGGCGAGCCGCCCCGGCCAGAATAATCCGCACCCCATCCAGACCGTCGCTGCCGCCGGCCAGTGCCAGGACCGGCTCATGACGATACTCCGCAGGCAATTCAGCCATGGCTGCCGCATCCACATAAGGGGGGTTGCTGACGATGAGGTCGTAGCGCTGGCTCTTAAGAGCCCGGAAATAATCCGAGCGGATCAGCCGCACCCGCTGCTCCAAACCATAACGGCCGACATTGATGGCGGCCACCTCCAGGGCCTGGGGGGAAATATCCGCGGCATCCACCATCGCTTCCGGAAACGCTTCCGCCAACAGCACCGCCAGACAGCCGGAACCGGTGCATAAATCCAATGCCCGGCTCACTCGCAGCGGATCCTCCACCCAAGGCGCCAAGCCGTCCCGGAGCAACTCGGCGATGAAGGAGCGCGGCACGATCACCCGCTCGTCCACGTAGAAGGAAAAATCGCCGAGCCACGCTTCCCGGGTCAGGTAGGCGGCCGGCAGCCGCTCGGTAACGCGCCGCCGCAATACCGCCAGCACTTGGCGCCGCTCGGCTTCGGTCAGGCGGGCATCGAGAAACGGCTCCAGGGTATCCAGCGGCAAACCCAAGGCGTGCAGAATGAGGTACGCCGCTTCGTCATAGGCGCTCGGGGAGCCGTGGCCGAACACCAGGCCGGCTTCGTTGCAGCGGCTCACGGCGAAGCGCAGCAGGTCCCGCAAGGTGCACAGCTCCTTGCGGGCGGCGAGAAAGGAATCGGCTGAGGCCATGGGATAAAGAATCTCCAAATGAAGTTATGTCGGATAGAACAGCAGGCCGCTTTCCGTCATGACGGATCGCACCGGATGGCGATAGAGGCGGGACAAGGCCGGCTCGGTCAGTATTTGGGCGGTAGGGCCAGCTGCCGTTTCCCCATCGCCGAACAACAGCAATATCCGATCGCAGCAGCGGACCGCAAGATTGATGTCGTGGAGCGTCATCAACACCCCTTGTCCGCCCCGGGCAATCCGGGTGGCAATCAGCTCCACCGCCTGCATTTGATGGGCCACGTCCAGGTGATTAGTCGGTTCGTCCAATAGCCAGAGGGACGGGTCCTGGGTCATCAGCATGGCCAAGGCCAGGCGCCGCCGTTCACCGCCGGAGAGGCTGCGGACTTGCCGCCGGGCGAAGCCTTCCAACCCCACCGCCTGCAATGCGGCGTAGGCTAGGGCGCCATCCTCCGGCGTCTCCCACTGCCATGGCGGAAGATGGGGATGGCGGCCGGCCAAGGCAATTTCCAGCACCGTGGCCGGGAACAGGTCCGCGCTGTCCTGGGGCATCAGTCCCAGCCGCCGGGCGGCTTCCCGCCGAGACAGCCGATCCCGGCGCTCTCCCCGCAACCACACCTCCCCGGCCAGCGCGGGGCGAATCCCCGCCAAAGTTAGCAGCAGCGTAGTCTTGCCCACTCCATTGCACCCCAGTATGCCCCAGCGCTCCCCCGGCGCCACCAATAAATCCAGATTCCGGCACACCCACTGCCCGCCGATGCGCACCGTCAGACCTCGAACTTCCAGCAGAGGGACATCGCTCATCGGGCAACTCGCCGGGAAAACAGATAAAGAAAAGCCGGAACGCCGATCAAGGCGGTCACCACCCCTACCGGCAATTGCTGGGGAGCGACCACGGTGCGCGCCAAGGTATCCGCCAGCACCAATCCCGCTCCGCCCGCCAAGGCCGAAGCTGGCAGCGCCACCCGTTGATCGTTGCCCACCAGCAAGCGCACGGCGTGAGGAACCACCAGCCCGACGAAGCCGACGCTGCCCACCGTGGTCACCGCCACCGCGGTCAGCAGCGAAGCGGTCAGATAAAGATGCCAGCGCAGTCTCGCTACCGGCACCCCCAAGGTAAAGGCCGTGGTCTCCCCCAGTCCCAGCACGTTCAGATGCCGGGCCGCTGGCAAGGTTACCGCCAGCCCGATGACGGCGGCCGCCAAGGACCAGCCGGGCGCTCCGGCGCTGCCTAAATCCCCCATCAACCAAAACAGCATGCCCCGCAATCGGGCATCCGGGGCCAGAGCCAGCAACAGGCTGACCACCGCGCCCCAACCGGCCCCCACCATCACCCCAGTGAGCAGCAACCGGGTGGAGGTCCAAGCTTCATTTCCCCGCGCCAGCCAGACTACCGCCAACATGGTGGCCACGGCTCCCAGGAAAGCCGCGACGTTGACCCCGAGGGCCCCCCATCCCAGCACCATGGCTCCCAGGGCGGCCGCACCCGCACCTCCGGAAATCCCCAATACGTAAGGGTCCGCCAAGGGGTTGCGGAGCAGCACCTGCATCAGCGTCCCGGCCAAACCCAGCAAGGCCCCGCTGCCGAAAGCCGCCAGTGCCCTGGGCAAGCGCAACCCCAGCACCCAATCGCGGGCCGCCCCGGGCTCTTCCCCCCGCAAGACATAAAACAGGATTTTCCCATCCAGGCCGGCGCTGCCCACGGACAAGGACAGCCATAACGCGGCCACGGCCAGCACACTCAAGCCCAGCAGCCACAGTCCGCCATGCCGTATTCCGGCTATGCGCTCAAAGTCTTGTTGCAACTTTTACCCCTCTTCGGTAGTCTTATCGACGCTCTTTGCTCCATCCTAACTCTTCAGGAGGCAAGCTTATGCAACCGAATTTCCAGGCTATCGCCCAACCCGCCCAGGTTTCCCTCGCCGCAAACCGGGTATTGAGGAACACCTACGCGATGCTGGGCCTGACCATGATTCCTACCGTCATCGGCGCGGCGGTTGGAGTGTCCACCAATTTCTCCTTCCTCGCCCAATATCCCATCATGGGTCCGTTGCTGATGCTGGCGGCCATGATGGGGCTGATGTTCGCCGTGGGAGCCACCCGCAACAGCGTCTGGAGCATCCCCTTGCTGCTGCTGTTCACCTTCGTCATGGGCTGGTGGCTCGGGCCGATGCTGCAATACGCGTTGCGCTTGAGCAACGGCGCCCAATTAGTGGGCCTCGCCGCCGGCGGAACGGGACTGACCTTCCTGACCCTGGCCGGCATCGCCACCGTCACCCGCAAGGATTTCAGCTTCTTGGGCAAATTCCTCATGGTGGGCCTGGTGCTGCTAGTGGTGGCTTCCATTGCCAATCTGTTCTTCGCCGTGCCCGCGGTTTCCCTGACCATCTCCGCCGTCGCCGTGCTGGTGTTCTCCGGCTATATCCTCTACGACGTCAGCGACATCGTCCGGGGCGGGGAAACCAATTATGTCATGGCCACCTTGCGAATCTACCTGGACATTTACAATCTGTTCGTCGCCCTGCTCAACCTGTTGCTCGCCTTCGCCGGCAACCGCGAGTAAGGCTCGCCGCTCCGCCCCAGGGCAGCTTCGGCTGCCCTGGGCGTTTTTATTACCACCCCCTGTCGAACAACGCCACCGACTCCACGTGGGCGGTATGGGGAAACATATTGACCACCCCCGCCGCCGCCAGCCGATAACCCTTGTCATGCACCAGTGTCCCGGCATCCCGAGCCAGGGTAGAGGGGTTGCAGGAAACATAGACGATTCGCCGCGGCCCTTCCGCCCCCAGGCTGGCCACCGCCGCCACCGCCCCGTCCCGCGGAGGGTCCAGCAATAGCTTGTCGATAGGCCCCCAGGACTCCCAAGTGCTTGGGGTCACCCGGAACAAATCCGCCACCCCGAATTCGGCGCGTTGCGCCAGACCGTTGGCGAGGGCATTCGCCCGTGCGCGCTTCACCAGCGCCGGGCTGCCTTCCAGCCCCAACACCCTCGCCCCTCGCCGTGCCAGCGCCAGGGTGAAATTTCCTAAGCCGCAAAACAGATCCAGCGCCCGTTCACCGGGACGCGGATCGAGCAGGTTCACCGCCCGCCGCACCAGCACCCGATTGACGGCAGGGTTCACCTGGGTGAAATCGGCGGGCCCGAAACGCAAAGTCAAATCAAATTCGGGCAGCGTATATTGCAACGGCTCGGAGGCATCCGGAATATACGGGACGACGCTGTCCGGCCCCGCCGGCTGCCGGAAAAACCGCACTCCGTGGCGTGCCGCGAACCCTCGCAGCAGAGCCTCGTCCTGGGGAGCGAAGGGTTCCAAATGACGCAATACCAAGGCATCCGCTCCTTCCGCCACCGCCAGCTCCACTTGAGCCACCCGGTCGCCGATGCTTAAGGCGCCGATCAATTCCCGCAACGGCATCAGCAACTCGGAAATATGCGCTGGAATCACAGGGCATTGAGCCATGTCGGCGATGAAGCCGCTGCGCTTTTCGTGAAAACCCACCAGCACCCCGCCCTTTTTCCGCACCCGCCGCACGGAAAACCGCGCCCGCTGGCGGTAACCCCAAGGGGGGCCGTGGACGGGAGACAGCATCTGCTCCGGCGCCACCTTGCCGATGCGTTGCAACTGTTCTTCCAGTACCCGCTGCTTGGCGGCCACCTGAGCGCCGGGTTCGAGATGCTGAAGCGTGCAGCCGCCGCAAACGCCGAAGTGGGGACAGCGAGGCTGGACCCGGCTGGGGCTGGGGACCAGCACCTGCGCCAGCTGGGCGATTTCAAAGGAGGTTTTCTTGCGATAACTCGAATAAGTCACTCGCTCGCCGGGCAAAGCCCCTTCGATGAAGATGACCTTGCCCTGGTCATGAGCCACACCGCGGCCTTCCTGGTCCAGGGATTCGACGCGCACCACCGGCCCGATAAGCCCCGTCAGGATTCCCTCCAGCCGTCGAGAAAGGCTTTCCAGTGAGGCTGGGAGGACTTGCCGAGAACGCTCCGCACCAAGTCGCACTCCTCCCGATAGCGGGTTTCGCTGAATATCCCGCGCATGCGCTGAAAGCGCAGGAACAACAGGTAGGTGTTGACGGTATCGGTCTCGCAGTAATCGCGGATGCTCTGCAACTGCCCGTCGAGATAGGCCCCCCACACCTGGGAGCCGTCCATGCCCAGCTTGCCCGGCAAACCCGCCAATTGGGCCAGTTGATCCAACGGGGCGTTGGCCCGCGCCTGATACAGGGCCAGCACGTCCATCAGATCCAGATGGCGGCTGTGGTAGCGGCTAAGATAGTTGTTCCAGCGGAATTCCCGATCCTCGTCCCCCGACTCCCAATAGCGGGGAGCCCGCACCCCATGGATCAAGCCGCGATAGTGCAACACCGGCAGATCGAAACCCCCGCCGTTCCAGCTCACCAATTGCGGAGTGTATTTCTCGATCCCGTCGAAAAACCGCTGGATCAGCCCCCCCTCATCGTCCGGCCCGGAAACAGAATCGGCCACCGGGCCGGGGTCGCCCAAGGACCAGACCCTGAAATGGTCCCGATCCCGCAAGGTGCAAGCGATGGCCACCACCCGATGCAGGTGCAGCGGCAGGAAATCACTGCCGGTGGCCTGCCGACGCCGCTGAAAAGCCGCTTCCGCCACTTCGGCGGGAGACAAGGCCGCATCCATTGCATAAAGACGGCGCACCCCGTCCACGTCCGGGACGGTCTCGATGTCGAAGGTGAGCACTGGGATCATGAAGGCACCCGGATCTATCGAAAAAACCGGAGGAAGAGTGAGAAGCAGCGCCTGTTGCGGCCGATAGGCGGGATTGTATCCGAAGAGCCATGCAACGGGAATCGGCAGCCGATGGCCGGACGTGGTAAACAAGCACTTTGCAGAGTTCCAACCATTGCGCCGATATCATGGCTCAGAGTTGCCGGGGATGGTAGAATGCGCGCCTTCAGCCGGCCGCTCTATTGGGGATGACTGAATTGAGTGACGGCCACCCCGCCGTTCGTGCTGATCCCTTCGGCTTCGCTCAGGACGGGCCTGTCGAACCATGAACGGGCTAGGTATGGCTGTTTACCCTTTGGATCTCAGGGCGAACGGTAGGCTACCAACGTCAGCTATTTATCCGAGCTTCAATATTTGAATTGAAAAATCGCCTCAAATCAGTCGCATCCAACGCGTTGGAGGGAGCTTCGTCTTGAATCCCGATAAGAAATCGACCTTTACTTCCCAAGCCGGCATCCGCACAGAAGAAATTCACCACCAAAAACTCAAAGACTGGGTTGCCGAAATTGCCGCCCTGACCCAGCCTCAGCGGATCTACTGGTGCGACGGGTCCCAACAAGAATACGATGAATTGTGCCGGCAAATGGTTGAAGCCGGAATGCTCGTCAAACTCAATCCGGAAAAGCGCCCCAACAGCTTCCTGGCCTGCTCCGATCCCAGCGACGTGGCCCGGGTGGAAGAACGCACCTTTATTTGCAGCATTCACAAGCACGACGCCGGCCCCACCAACAACTGGATGGCGCCGGCCGACGCCAAATCCATCCTGCGGGGCCTGTTCCAAGGTTGCATGCGAGGTCGCACCCTCTACGTGGTTCCCTTCAGCATGGGACCGCTGGGTTCCCCGATTTCCCACATCGGGGTGCAACTGACCGATTCACCCTACGTCGCGGTGAGTATGCGCATCATGACCCGCATGGGCCGGGATACGCTGCGGGTGCTGGGCAGCGACGGCGAGTTCGTGCCCTGCCTGCATTCCGTGGGGATGCCCTTGCAACCCGGCCAGAAAGACGTGGCTTGGCCTTGCAACGCGGAACACAAATACATCGTGCATTTCCCGGAAGAGAACACCATCTGGTCCTACGGCAGCGGCTACGGCGGCAACGCATTGCTGGGCAAGAAATGCTTCGCGTTGCGGATCGCCTCCGCCATGGGGCGGGAACAGGGCTGGCTGGCCGAGCACATGCTGATCCTCGGCGTGGAGTCCCCCGAGGGCAAAAAAACCTACGTGGCGGCAGCCTTCCCCAGCGCTTGCGGCAAAACCAATTTCGCCATGCTCATCCCCCCCCCGTCTTTCTCCGGCTGGAAGATCACCACCGTGGGGGATGACATCGCCTGGATCAAGCCTGGTCCGGACGGCCGGCTCTACGCCATCAATCCGGAAGCCGGCTACTTCGGCGTGGCCCCCGGGACTTCCCGCCAATCCAATCCCAACGCCATGGCCACCCTCCATGGCAATTGCATTTTTACCAACGTGGCGCTGACCCCGGGCGGCGATGTTTGGTGGGAAGGCATGACCGAGCCCCCGCCGCCCTCCCTCACCGATTGGCGGGGCCGGCCCTGGACCCCCGATTCGGGGACGCTGGCGGCCCATCCCAATGCCCGCTTTACCGTGCCGGCATCCCAATGCCCTTCGGTCGATCCGGATTGGGAAAAACCGGCAGGCGTCCCCATCAGCGCCTTCATCTTCGGCGGGCGGCGCAGCTCGGTGGTGCCCCTGGTGGTGGAATCCTTCAACTGGAACCACGGCGTCTATCTCGCCGCCACCATGGGCTCGGAAACCACCGCGGCGGCGGCCGGCAAGGTGGGGGAAGTCCGCCGGGATCCCATGGCCATGCTGCCCTTCTGCGGCTACCACTTGGCCGATTATTTCGATCACTGGCTGGAAATGGGCCATGCCATCTCCGATCCGCCCCGGATCTTCGCCGTCAACTGGTTCCGCAAAGGCCCCGACGGCAAATTCCTCTGGCCGGGCTACGGAGAGAATATGCGGGTGCTGAAGTGGATCGTCGACCGCGCCACCGGAACTACCGATGCGGTGGAAAGCCCCCTAGGCTGGGTTCCCCGCTACGAAAACATCGACTGGCATGGGCTGGAACAGGTCAGCCGGGAGCAGTATGAACATCTGATGACCGTGAAGCGGGAAGAGTGGATCGACGAACTGCTGTCCCATGAGGAGTTGTTCATGAAGCTCTACGACCGGTTGCCCAAGGAATTCGTATTGCAACGGGAGTTGCTGCTGGCCAGCCTGTGGCGCTCGCCCCAGGCTTGGAAGCCGACCAGCCACTAGGAGGAAACCCTCGCGGTCAGCGAGGGAAGATCGGATCAGGCGGGGAACACTCCGGTGGACAAATAACGATCCCCCCGGTCGCAGACGATGGAAACGATGACGGCATTCTCCACCTCCCGGCAAATTTGCAACGCCGCCCATAGCGCCCCGCCGGAGGAAATGCCGGCGAAGATCCCCTCCTCCCGGGCCAGCCGCCGAGTCATTTCCTCGGCGTCCCGCTGACTCACTTCGATCACCCGGTCCACCCGCTTGGCGTCATAAATCTTCGGCAGATACGCCGCCGGCCATTTCCGAATGCCGGGAATCTGCGACCCCTCCGCCGGTTGGGCGCCGATGATCCGGATCGCCGGATTCTTTTCCTTGAAAAAACGCGAACAGCCCATGATGGTGCCGGTGGTTCCCATGCTGCTGACGAAGTGGGTGATCTTGCCTTCGGTGTCCCGCCAGATCTCCGGCCCGGTGGTTTCGTAATGGGCCAGGGGGTTATCGGGATTGGCGAATTGATCGAGGATGATCCCCTCGCCATTGTCGCGCATGCGCTCGGCCACATCCCGGGCCATTTCCATGCCCCCCGCCGCCGGGGTCAGGACGAAGCGGGCGCCGAAAGCCGCCATGGTCTGGCGCCGCTCGATGCTCAGATGCTCGGGCATCACCAAAATCATCTGGTAACCCATCATGGCCGCGGCCATGGCCAGCGCGATGCCGGTGTTGCCGCTGGTGGGCTCGATCAAGGTATCCCCCGGCTTGATGTCTCCCCGAGCCTGGGCCCGTTGAATCATGTAAAGCGCCGGGCGATCCTTGACGGAACCCGCCGGGTTGTTGCCTTCCAATTTCACCAGCAGCACATTGCCGGTGCTGCCGGGAATCCGTTTCAAACGAACCAGAGGGGTATTGCCGACGAAATCCTCGATGGTCTTAAGCATGGGGATACGAAGCAGAGATTAAGTATCCGGAGAATACCAGATGAGCATCGGCCCGGTCATCACAGACCGTGACAAGGCCTCACAAATGGCTCAGTAGTTGAGCATGTTTAATCTCGATACGCCTTGTCTCCTCTAGAAGTTTGGTTATAACAACTCGGACTTCGCGGTCTTGAGAGGGACTCCAATCTCCCCCAACACCGATGGAAGCTACCGGACGACCCGCCTCGTCCCTTATGGGAACACCAATGCCGCTAATCCCGGCGGCCACATCTCCCAGAGTCACGCCAACGCCGTATCGCAATGATCTACCGATCATTTTATTGACCAAAGAGAGTCGGGTGCTCCCGAATCGTTCAATTCGGGTCAAACTCCCAGATAAAATCCCCTGGATTTCTTGTTCTGGGAGAGCCAATAAAATCGCAATCCCAAATACAGACATTGGAAGAGGTAGCCGCGATCCAACTACGGCGTGAAACACTTTAAATGGAGAAACCTGGATGTGATCAATGCAGACAAACTCATCTTGGCTGCGCAGCCCTAAAAATCCAACCGCTCCTCCAGTTTCTTTGACGATCTCAACGAGGCGGGGACGGCACTCCTTCTGGAATTCATCGAGTCCGGAAACAGCCAAACCTAGCTCATAAAGCAAGGGACCTGGGACATATCGGTGACTAGTAGGGTGACGATGGACCAATCGCTCTTTGATCATGCTGGCGAGTATTCTGTGAATAGTACCCTTGTCCAGATGGGTCTGTCCGGCCAAATCGGAAAGTCCCCAACCCATCCGGGATCGAGTGGCCAATACTTTCATTAAAAGTATCGCACGCTCAATACTCTGGGTACCTGGCCGTTTCGGCACGCTAGCTCTTTAGAAAGACGCGACTCGCCGTGGCCGTAGCAAACGTTCTTGACATTAGGAGCGTCAACGGCGCCGCCGGAAAGTTTTTTTCAACAGCCGGAAGAATCCGAAAAACACAGGTAAGCTCAGATGGCAGACAGTAATGTTTGTTTCACATTGTAAAACATGATTAGTACTCCCAGATACTGGACTGTTGACCTTCCTTTCTTGCATCGAATAGCATGAAATAAAAATTCGTCCAAGGCATTCTAAATTATCCACTTTTTGGAGGTTGCTTTATGTCCCCATTTTTTCGCCTTTACCTTATCCTGCTAGCCGCCGCGGGCTGCGTCACGCCCGTTCCTGCCTGGAGCGACACCTACCCCAGCAAGCCTATCCGCCTAGTGGTTCCGCAGCCTCCCGGCGGCCCCAGCGATGTGACGGCACGGCTCGTGGCCCAAAAACTGGCCGAAGCTCTCAAGCGGCCCGTGGTGGTGGACAACCGTCCGGGGGCCAATGGTATTATCGGCATCGATGCCGTCGCAAAGGCTGCTCCTGACGGCCATACCTTGCTGATGACCCCGTCTAGCTCCCTAACCCTGGTTCCTCACCTCTATAAACTACCCTACGACCCCATCAAGGATCTGGCGCCTGTCAGTTTGGTGAATAATATGGGCACCTTGTTTATGATGGTGAACTCGTCGGTGCCCGCAAAGACCATCCAGGAGTTCATCGATCTGGCCAAATCCAAACCCGGCCAGATCAATTTCGGCGCCGGCACCAGCGCTACCCATCTTGCTGGCGAGATGTTCCGGCTGGCCACGGGCACCGATATAACTGCCGTACCCTACAAGGGCACTGGACCTCAATTGACAGCCTTACTCGCGGGAGAGGTTTCCATGGCTGTCGACGGCTTTCCCGCGCTACCCCATGTCAAGTCCGGAAAGTTACGGGCCTTGGCGGCGTTGTCCCCGAAACGCTCCCCAGTGCTGCCGGACGTTCCTACCATGCGAGAATCGGGAGTCCAGGGCGTAGAGATCGGCAGTTGGACTGGCCTACTGGCGCCGGCTGGAACCCCCAAGGAGATCGTCAACCGGCTGCAAGTGGAAATCGCCAAAATCGTTGCCTTGCCCGGTGTCAAAGAACGCTTAGTCAGTGTTGGCGCCGAGCCGGTGGGTAGCACTCCCGAACAATTCGCCGCCATTATCGATGCGGAAAATGCGACATGGGCCAAGGTCGTAAAAGCAACTAATTTCAAGATCGATCAGTAACATCTGCATCGGGAAAACAAAGCACGTTGTGTACTTTTGCAACGATTAGAGGCCGTAATAGGGCCAATTGACCACGGAAGGTGAGTCCTAAGGTAGGGGCGTAGGAGTCCCCCTGCCGCTGGCCGATGCGGTGAAGGCTCACGAATTGATGGAAGGCCGCACTTCGGTGGGGCGTATCGTACTGACCATGTAATTTTGCCGAAGGGGAGCCCAATGAATTTCGAATTAAGCAGCGAACAAGTCCAGTTGCGGGA
>JAHFQX010000052.1 GCA_023259135.1 Betaproteobacteria bacterium
TCGTACCGCTTGAAGGAGAAATTGAAGGCCGGTCTCGTTCGCACCGAGGAGACCGAATCGTGAACCGGGTGGGGAATTTTCAATTCCCATACCTGGGGAAATTTGGGTTCCCCTTGACAGTCTTGGGGACCTTGGCCATGGGAATATCAAACCGTTCCTGCGGTCGCCGCAGCACCGTGTCGTACAGGAAGCGGCAGCCGCAGGCCATCAAATTGACGCTGGCGTAGGCCAGTTTGCGCTCGACGATCAGGTGCAGCAGCCACGCCTGCACTTCCTCGATGCTCAGTAGATCCGGCGCGCGGCGGTAGTACTTTGCCAGGGCGCTCACCGCCGCCAAGTAGCTCTCGCGCGTGCGTGGCGAAAACCCACGCAGCACCATCGCCTCATCCATCCGTTGACGCAGTGTCGTCATCTCCGTCTCCTTGATCGAATCGGGGACATCCCCCGCGATCAAGGATCGAAGATTTCGACGTGAGTTGCAGCAGAGGGAGGAGTGGGATGACGGGTGGACGGCGCAGTGGGGAACCACCGCGGTAGCGGTTTAGTTCAACGTAAAGTAGATATCAAAAAAGCCCGATAAAGTGGAACATTACGCCGTATAATCCAGAAAAACAATGTTCTTCCCTTGATTTAAAACAGGTTTTAACACGACACATGGCAATGCCTACCGACAAACATGGCGCGGGGCCGGCGCGGCCAATCAAGCTCCTGGATCAGGTGCGGGAGCGCATTCGATATAAACATTACAGCATCCGCACCGAGCGAGCCTATGTGGATTGGATCAGGCGTTATATCTTGTTCCATGGGAAGCGGCACCCAGGCGAAATGGGGGCGACGGAGGTGGAGGCGTTTTTGACGCATCTGGCGGTTCCGCATGGTGACAAATTGGGCGTCAAGCGTCAATGACGATCAGCGTTGAGGCATATTTGGGATAGGGAGAAGCCTCACGGCTCACAGCTTCCCGCTTGTTACAAATTCTTGTATATTTCATTCGTGACGATCAGGCCGATCGAGTTCCTTGGCGCCTCTCTTGAGGCTCTGCGAGCCTTTCCCGGCAATGCCCGTCGGGAAGCCGGGTTCCAGATGGACAAGCTGCGGCGCGGCGGGGAACCGGATGACTGGAAGCCCATGCGTATAGTCGGCCAGGGCGTCAAGGAAATTCGGATACGGGATGAACCGGCCCCTTCCGGGTGATATACCTGGCGAAACTGGCCGATGCCGTCTAGGTGTTGCATTGCTTCCAGAAGAAAACGGAGCAGACCAGCGACAAGGACATGGAACGGGCGCGTAAGCGCTACAAGGAACTGATCAGGAAGCGGCCATGAGCAAAAGACAACGATTTGACAGCGTTTGGGATGCTATCGAGGACACTCCGCAGCAGGCAGCCAACATGCGTGCGCGCTCCGAACTGTTGATGGCTCTGCAAGCTTGGTTGAAGCTCAGCGGGAAGACTCAGGCCGAAGCTGCCCGGCTTTTCGGCATCACGCAACCCCGCATGTCGGATCTGATGCGCGGCAAGATCAGCCTGTTCTCCCTGGAAACCTTGATGGACATGGCTACCCGAGCAGGTCTGGAACCCCGCATCACCATAAAAAAGCCTAAGGCATCGAGGTCGCGGACTGCCGGAGAATTGGCTGCTCGTGCGTGATTCGAGATGAGTTGTTGGCAGCAGGCCGGCGGTTGACAAGTTTCCGGGGCTCCTCTAGCTTTCGGGCACGACCCTTATCCTCCGGCGCGATCCCCCGTTTACCGTGCAACCCTATCTTCATCTGCTTCGGCATATCCTCGATTTCGGGGTGGAAAAGCGCGACCGCACCGGGGTCGGCACCCTCAGCGTATTCGGCCACCAGATGCGCTTCGACTTGGCCGCCGGATTTCCCTTGGTGACTACCAAGAAGGTTCATTTCAAGAGCATCGCCTACGAGCTGCTGTGGTTTCTGCGGGGCGATACCAACGTGGCTTATTTGCGCGACAACGGCGTCACCATCTGGGACGAGTGGGCCGACGAGCGGGGGGAATTGGGCCCGGTGTACGGCTACCAGTGGCGTTCCTGGCCGGCTCCCGACGGCCGGGCCATCGACCAGATGAGCCGGCTGATGGAAGGGCTGCGGCAAAATCCGGATTCCCGACGGCATGTGGTGTCGGCCTGGAATCCGGCGGATATCGACAAGATGGCGCTGCCCCCCTGCCACATCCTGTTCCAGTTCTACGTGGCCGGGGGCAAGCTGTCCTGCCAGTTGTACCAGCGTTCCTGCGATACCTTCCTGGGGCTGCCCTTCAACATCGCCAGTTATGCCTTGCTCACCGAAATGGTGGCTCGGCAGTGCGGTTTGCAACCCGGCGAATTCGTCTGGACCGGCGGCGACGTGCATATCTATTCCAATCACTTGGAGCAGGTGCGGTCGCAGTTGACCCGGGAGCCTTATCCGCTGCCGCGCTTGGAAATCCTGCGCACGCCGTCTTCGCTGTTCGACTACCGCTACGAGGATTTCCGGATAAGCGGCTATCAAGCCCACCCCCACATTAAGGGGCAAGTGGCGGTCTGACGCCCCCTTGTTTGACAAGGTCCGGACAATCCCCTTTAATCCACCCTTGACGGCCTGGACCCGGAAGTTTTACGCCGATTCGTCATGACTACCCAAATTTTATTACCGGAGGAAAAAGCATGAGCAGCGAAATGCGTACCGTTGGGATGGGGTTCTATTGGCAGGACCTCAAGGTGGGGGACCGTTACAAAAGCATCGGGCGGACCATTACCGAAACCGATCTGATGAATTTCGTCACCCTGACCGGCATGACGGAGGTATTGTTCACCAACCGGGAATTTCTGGAAAAGACCTCGGTCATCAAGGGCCGGGTGGTGCCGGGCGTGTTGGTGTATGCGTATTCCGAGGGCTTGCTGATTCCCACCATGCAGGGCACCGGCCTAGCCTTCCTCGAGGCGGAATTCAAAGTCAAGGGCCCTACTTTCGTCGGGGATACCATTCACGTGGAAGTTGAAGTTCTGGAGGTTCGCCCCACTTCCAAGGGCAACCGAGCCATCGTGCGGACCATGAACACGGTGGTGAAACAGACCGGGGAAACGGTCATTACCTATAATCCCTTGCGCATGCTCAAGGGGCGGGATTAGGGGGCTGAGGCGGGCTCCCAGGATTTGGAACTTTCAGGCCGGGAATTTTCCTAATAGTTCGGTTGAAATCGTCAGAGCCGATCTTGGGGAGGCGGCTCCGGGAATTTCGGGGCCGCCGGCCACTCAGTACAAAGCTGTCAACCCCCTGCTCTCAGCCGGCGTTTAAGAAGAGAGCTTTTCCATCAGGAGCACGCCATGATCACTACACCAGCCAACAAGACCCATCCCCTCGTTATCATCGCTTCGGTGGCGGTCATTATCTTCGCTGCCCTAGGCATAGGCATGATGACCGGGGTGATTCCCGTTTCCAAGTCCGAGACGAGCGAACCGGCCGGGCAACCGGCCGCCGCCAAGGAAACTCCCAAGCCCGCGGCGCGTACCGAAGCGCCCAAGGCTGTGGCTGCTAAACCTGCTCCGAATCCTGCTCCCGCCAAGGTCTGCGCCAACTGCGGCACGGTGGAATCGGTACGGGTCATCGAGCAGACGGGGGAGGGCAGCGGTTTGGGTGCCGTCGCCGGCGGTGTCGCTGGGGCCTTGTTGGGCAGCCAAGTGGGCCAGGGCCGGGGCAATACCGCCGCCACCATCGTGGGAGCCGCGGGCGGAGCTTATGCCGGCCATCAAGTTGAAAAGCAGATGAAGAAGCAAAAATCCTACGAGCTCACCGTCCGCATGGATGACGGCACCAGCCGCAGCTTCCCCTTCAGCGCCGAGCCGGCTTACCAGGTGGGTGATAAGGTGAAAGTGGTGGATGGGGCGCTGACCCGTAACTAAACGCGACCGACAGACGGGTTGCTGCGAGTTGCCTCAGGGTTGCTGTTGTTCGGATTCGGGGTTTTGGCCGGTTGTGTCCAAAGCCCCGGAAGAAGCGGCCCGCGGCCACTTCGGCCTCAACGCCCGGATGCCGGTGAGCATCCATGGGGGGTGCCTTCGCCATGACCGGCGAACCCCTGGACGAGCCGCCCCGGCGCCTGGCGGCAGCGGTACGGGAGGCGGGGCTCGCCCCCGAACGGTTCTTCGTGATGCGCCACGGCGAGCCTCGCTTGCCGGCTCCCGTTCCGCAACTCAAGCCCCGAGCTTTATAAACCCCACACACAAACCAGGACGCCGTTCCGCAAGGTCCGCCGTCCTGCATTTTTATGGCGACTTTTCTTCATCATCTTTCGCTTGCGGCGCCGCTGTTCATCATGATCGCGGTCGGCTATGCGCTGGTGGCATGGGGCAAATGGCCCAAGGCGGTTTCCGACGCGCTGAACCATTTCGTTTTTTACATCGCTTTTCCGGCGATGCTGTTCCGCCTAATGAGCGATCTTTCCCGCTTGCCGCCGGTGGATGTGCGGTTGCTGGTGGTTTTCTTCGGCGGCTGCCTGATCGTATTCGGAGTGGGCCGCGTCGTCGGGCGGTTTCTGTTTCGTCTCGACGGCGCGGCCCAATCGGTATTCGCGCTAGGAGGGGTGTTTTCTAACAACGTGCTGCTGGGCATACCCATTTCCAAGACCTTGCTGGGCGATGCCGCCTTGCCCTCCGTGGCGCTGATTCTGGTGTTCAATGCGCTTACCCTGTGGACCCTGGTTTCGGTCTCGGTGGAATGGGCGTGCCACGGCTCCATGTCGCCGGCGGGATTCTGGAAAACCGCCAGGGGGGTCATCACCAATCCGCTGGTGGCGGCGATTTTGTCCGGGACGATCTTCGGCCTGCTCGGCGTGAAGTTGCCGGACCTCATCGACGCTCCTCTGCTCATGATCAGCCAGGCGGCCCCGCCGTTGGGGCTGATCGTGCTGGGCATGGGGCTGGCCGAATACGGCATCCGCTCCACATGGAAACAGAGCGCGGCGATCTGTGCGTTGAAATTGCTCCTGCAACCCTTGGTGGTCTGGGGAATGGCCTGGGCGCTGTCGCTGCCGCCGCTGGAGACCCAGGTGGTGGTGCTGCTGGCGTCGTTGTCGGTGGGGGCGAACGTGTATCTGATGTCGCGCCAGTTCAAGACGATGGAAGGCCCGGTAGCTGCCAGCCTGGTGCTTTCGACGGTTCTGTCCGCCGTGACCACCCCGCTGGCGCTGACGCTGATGGGAGCCGGGGGATAAGGCGACGGCCCATCCCCCGTATAATGTCGCCTGACCCGCCGCGGATACTGCAAGCGGGGAGGGTTTTCCGCAATCAAACAGCCACATACATATGGGACGACAAATTGGCCAAGCCTAATTACCAATACGAGAAGCGCCAGAAGGATTTGGCAAAAAAGAAGAAGCAGGAAGAAAAGCAAAAGCGCAAGCAGCTTAAACACGAAACTCCCCCCGCAGAGGGTTCGGGCGAATCTCCAGGCGAGGCTCAAGAGAATCCGAATCAGCCTCCCGGCGCGGAACAGTGAGCCGGAATGGGTTTTTCCGTTTTCCGCCGACTGGCGGGCGGCAGTAAGCTGGATTCGAAGATGTTCTGTAATTTACTGCACGGGGTGCGTCGGAGGCCATGGAATTCCTTGCGATAGGGGTCGTTGCCGGGATCTTGTCGGGGTTGTTCGGAATCGGCGGGGGTGTGGTGATTGTTCCAGCGCTGCTGTTGACGACCCAGATGAAGCCGGCAACGGCTACCGGAACTTCGCTGGCGGCGTTGTTGTTACCCGTGGGGGCGCTGGGCGCGTGGCATTACTACCGCCACGGCTATGTGGAAATCGGTGTCGCCGCCTGGATTGCCGTCGGCCTGATCTTCGGCGCCTGGCTCGGGGCGTATCTTGCGATTAACATCCCCGCATCCAGCCTGCAGCGGGCTTTTGCCCTGTTCTTGCTGGCGGTGGCGGTCCATTTGTGGTGGAGCGCCTAGATCTGCGGCCGGTCTCGATGAATTCGTCTCGCCAATATCGACGCGGTCGGGCCCAAGGAATAGCGACCCCAACGGCGATATGATCTCCGGCATTTTTGCTGCGGAATCCGGAATCCGGCATGCGGATCGGAACCCCTTTATCTTCCGGCGCCCTGCGGGTGATGTTGTTGGGCAGCGGTGAGCTGGGCAAGGAGGTTGTCATCGCCTTGCAACGCAGGTCATTGCGGTGGATCGCTATGCCAATGCCCCAGGCCATTACTCAGGAAACGGTAACTTGTGCAACATTGAGCACGGATTTCATGCGGGTTTCCAGGGTATTCTGCCCGTGCATGGTCCTGGCTGCCCTTGAAAAGTCGCTTCGCCGGCCTTATTTAATTTTTCCGCATTCGTTACTGAACCCCACGGAGCATCAGCATGGAACAACAAGCCGCGACCCGGGAAACCCTGGGCTTCCAAACCGAGGTGAAGCAACTGCTGCACCTCATGATCAACTCCCTTTACAGCCATAAGGAAATTTTCCTTCGGGAACTGATTTCCAATGCCTCCGACGCTTGCGACAAGTTGCGCTTTGAGGCGCTGACCGATGGTGCTTTGTTCGAGAACGACGCCGATCTGAAGATTCGGGTAACCGTGGACAAGCAGGCCCGCACCCTGACGATTTCGGACAACGGCATCGGCCTGTCCCGCCAAGAGGCCATCGAGCACTTGGGGACCATCGCCAAATCGGGCACGCGGGAGTTTTTTCAGACGCTCACCGGCGACCAGGCCAAGGATGCCCGCCTCATCGGCCAATTCGGGGTGGGTTTTTATTCGGCCTTCATCGTCGCCGACCTGGTGACGGTGGTGACCCGCCGGGCCGGTCTGGGAGCCGAACATGGGGTACGCTGGGAATCGGCGGGGCAGGGGGAATACACGGTGGAGACCGTGAGCAAGCCCGGCCGGGGCACCGACGTGATGCTGCGCTTCAAGGAAGGGGAAGACGAGTTCCTGGATTCCTGGCGGCTCAAGACCCTCATCCGCAAATATTCCGACCACATCACTTTCCCCATCCTGATGGGCAAGGAGGAATGGGATCCGGACAAGAAAGAGCATGTCGCCCTGGCCGAAGCGGAGCAGGTGAATCAGGCATCGGCGTTGTGGGCGCGGCCTAAATCGGAGATTACCCAGGAGCAGTACGACGAGTTCTACAAGCATGTGGCCCATGATTACGAGCCGCCTCTGGCTACTTTGCACGCCAAGGTGGAGGGGCGCCAGGAATATACCCAGTTGCTCTATATCCCCTCCCACGTCTCTTTCGACCTGTGGGACCGGGAGCCGCGCCACGGCGTGAAGCTCTACGTGCGCCGGGTGTTCATCATGGAAGACGCGGAGCGCCTGTTGCCGCGTTATCTGCGTTTCGTGCGGGGGGTGGTGGATTCCAACGATCTGCCTCTCAATGTTTCCCGGGAGATCCTGCAGCATTCCAAGGACGTGGAGGCGATCCGCGCCGGATGCGTGAAAAAGATTCTCGGCGGGCTGGAGGATTTGGCGCAGAACCAGCCGGACAGATACGCGGTGTTCTGGAAGGAATTCGGCCGGGTGTTCAAGGAAGGCGTGGGCGAGGATCCGGCCAGCCGCGAGCGCATCGCCAAGCTGCTGCGCTTCGCTTCCACCCACCTGGACACCGAGGCGCAAGAGGTGTCCCTGGCGGATTACCTGTCCCGCATGAAGGACGGACAGGAGCATCTTTATTACGTCACCGCGGAAAGTTTCGCCGCCGCCCAGCACAGCCCCCATCTGGAGATATTCCGCAAGAAAGGCATCGAGGTGCTGCTGCTGCATGATCGCGTGGACGAATGGATGATGGCTCACCTCAGCGAATTCGAGGGCAAAGCCTTCCGGTCGGTGGCCAAGGGCGATCTGGACCTGGGCAAGCTGGCCGATGCGGAAGAAAAAGCCGCCCAGGAAAAACAGGCCGAGGCCTACAAGGAACTGACCGAGCGCATCAAGCTGAGCCTGGGGGACGCCGTCAAGGAAGTGCGGGTCACCCATCGCCTCACCACTTCACCGGCTTGCCTGGTGGCGGGGCAGGACGGCATGAGCATGAACCTGGAACGCATCCTCAAGTCTGCCGGGCAGCAGGTGCCGGCGACCTCGCCCATTCTGGAGATCAACCCGGACCATGCCTTGGTGCGGCGCCTGAAAAACGAGACCCGCGGTTTCGACGACTGGTGCCGGGTGCTCCATGATCAGGCCTTGCTGGCCGAAGGCGGGGTGTTGGAAGACCCCGCCGGTTTCGTGCAGCGGCTTAATCGCTTGATGCTGGAATTGACCGCTTAGCAAGCTGCGAGCCTTCGACGAGCGGTCAGTGACCCGCATTGAGCATGGCTGGACGGGCAGGGGCTGGCTGAGGTAGGCTGAAAAAAGTGGATACCAATGTTTCGTAAAATCTGAGACGGAGGTGTCGCATGAAAGGGTTACCGAAGGCAATTCTATGAGAACAGGGCAGCTGCATGAGTCCATTGGTGTCCACTATTGACGACCGACCTCAGGCTCACAGGGTGGCGGGAGGGGATCGGACTTGGCGGTTCCGGGCCGAAAAGGCCATGATCCTGCCGGTGACGGCCTCTCCGCCGCAATCCCTGGAGGCGTCCCGGTGAGACGCGGCGCGCGGCTAGGCGCCGCCCTGGCGCTCAGCCTGATCCTGGCCCTTTCCGGGCTGGCGAGTTTGCATCACGCCTTGTCCCATGTCCGGCAGGCGGTGGATGCGCCGGTCGTCAAGGTTTTTGAGCCGCCGGACCATGGGCGGTGGTGTCCCACGTGCTTGGGTTTCTCCGGCACCGTCGGCGGGATGCCCGGCCGCGCCGGGCCGGAAATACCGCCGCTCGTCTCGGCTCTGGTGTTTGCGGCCGGGGACATGCTTCCCCGGCGTTTTTTCTCCCTCGGATTTTTCTCCCGCGCTCCTCCCGTTCTCCTCTGACACAACCGGGTTTCGGCCATGGGCCGAATAGGGTATCGAACAAGAGGAGTATTGCATCATGTTGAAGCAGAGCATAGCCGCCGTGCTGGCGGCTGCCTTGGCGATTCCGGCCTTGGCCGTTGGAGAAGGCGATATTGCCGCGTTGCGGGGAGAGTTGCGGCGCATTCAGGAACAATACGAGGCCCGCATTCAAGCCTTGGAAAGCCGCTTGGAAAAAGCCGAGCGCGGCATGGTCGAGGCGGAGAGAGCGGCGAACGCCGCCAAGGCCGAGGCGGGCGCCGATTCCCGGCCGGCGGGGGAAAACGCCTTCAATCCAGCCATGTCGGCGATTCTGTCGGGCACCTATGGACGACTCTCGGAAGACCCGGCGCGCTACGCCATTACCGGCTTCATCCCTCCGGGCAACGCCACTCCGGGGATTCGCGGCGCCAGCCTGAAGGAAACGGAGTTGCTGTTTTCCGCCAATATCGATCCCTATCTCAGGGGCAATCTGCTGCTGGCGGTGGACGAATCCGACGCGGTGAGCGTGGAGGAAGCCTATGGCCAAACCCTGGGGCTGGGCCACGGCCTGACTCTGAAGGCCGGGCGGTTTTTCTCCGGCATCGGCTATCTCAACGAGCAGCACCCCCATACCCGGGATTTTGTCGATGCGCCGTTGGTGCAGCGCGCTTTCCTGGGCGACAACTACGGCGATGACGGAGTGCAGCTCAAGTGGATCGCTCCCACCGACATGCTGGTGGAACTGGGGGCGGAACTCGGCCGAGGCAGGAATCTGCCAGGCGGCAGCCGCATGAAAAACGGCAACGGCGCCACCGCCCTGTTTGCCCGAATGGGCGGCGACCTGGGGAACAGCCACAGCTACCGGGTGGGCTTGTCCACGCTGCGGACCGCCACGGGCGCGGCAGGGCTCAACGGCAACGACGTGGATCTGCTGGGCCGAGCGGTGGTCAACAATTTTGCCGGAGACACGCGCATCTGGGGCGTAGATTTCGTCTGGAAATACGCGCCTCGCGGTAACGCCATCCAAACCGCCCTGCAACTCCAGGGGGAATACTTCCGCCGCAAGCAAGATGGACAGTTGACCTATGATGCCGATGGCGCCTTGGCCTTGACCAATACCGACGGTTACGCATCGGATCAATCGGGCTGGTATTTGCAAGGCGTGTACCGCTTCGCGCCCCGCTGGCGGGCGGGATTGCGGCACGACCGTTTGAACGGCGGCACGGTGACCATCGGCGCGAGCAATCTGGCCAATGTGCAGACCTTTCAATACGACCCTCGGCGCAGCAGCGCCATGCTGGACTACTCGCCCTCCGAGTTCAGCCGCATCCGGCTGCAATTCTCTCGGGACGAATCCCGGCAGGGGGCGGTGGATTCCCAATGGTTCGTCCAATACGTCTATAGCTTGGGGAGCCACGGCGCCCACAAATATTGAGATGGAAAAGATGATGAAACAATACCTAATCGTTTTGTTCGTGACGCTGGTTGCCTGGATGGCAGGCACGCCGGCGCTGGCCGCCCTCAACGTGTTCGCCTGCGAGCCCGAGTGGGGAGCGCTGGCGAGGGAATTGGGCGGGGAGCGGGTCAAGGTCTACGATGCCACCACCGCTTTTCAGGATCCCCATCGGGTGGAGGCCCGGCCCAGCCTGCTGGCGGCGGTCCGCAGGGCGGATCTTCTGGTATGTGCCGGCGCCGAATTGGAGGTGGGCTGGCTGCCGATCCTGTTGCGGGAATCGGGCAACGGCAACATTCAGTCCGGCCGGCCGGGCCATGTGGAAGCCGCCCAGTGGGCGCGCCTCATCGAGCGGCCCTCGGTTCTGGATCGTTCCATGGGAGACGTGCATGCCGCCGGCAATCCGCATCTGCACCTGGATCCGCGCAACATCGCCCAGGTTGCCACGGTGCTGGCCGAGCGGCTTGCCCAGGTCGATGGCGCCAACGCCGGCTATTACGCGGCCCGGCAGTGGGATTTCCGGACCCGCTGGGAGGCCGCCATGCAGCGCTGGGAGCGCGAGGCGATGCCGCTGCAAGGAGTGCCGGTGGCGGTGCATCACAAGAATTGGGGATACCTGCTCGGCTGGCTCGGAATGAGGGAAGGAATGGTCTTGGAACCCAAGCCCGGGGTGGATCCTTCGCTGGCCTATCTGGCGGAACTGGTGGCGCGGCTCAAGAGCGCACCGGTGAAAATGGTGCTGCGGACCGCTTATCAATCGCCCAAGCCCAGCCAATGGGTGGCGGAAAAGGCCGGCATCCCGGCGGTGGAATTGCCGTTCACCGTGGGTGGATCGGAGCGGGCCCAGGATCTGTTCGGCTTGTTCGACGATACCATCGCCCGACTCTTGCAGGCGCTGCGATGAACGGGGCCGCTTTGGATCTCTCGCTGTTTTGGCCCGCTTTCGCGGCAGGATTGCTGGTGCTGGCCACCCATGTTCCCTTAGGGATGCGGGTGCTGGCGCGGGGCATTGTCTTTATTGACATCGCCATCGCCCAATTCGCCGGCCTGGGGGTGATTCTGGCCCATGCGCTGCCTGGGGGGGAGGCGTCTTGGGTGACCCAAATCGCGGCCCTCGCCATGGCCGGCTTGGGAGCGCTGATACTCAATTTCACGGAACGGCGCTGGCCCGAAATTCAGGAGGCCCTCATCGGCAGTTCTTTTGTCGTGGTTTCCTCCCTGGCCGTGCTGCTGCTGGCCGGGGACCCCCGCGGCGGTGAACAACTGCGGGATCTGCTGGTGGGCCAGATTTTGTGGGTGACCCCCGGCGACCTGCTGCCGCTGGCCCTGGTAGCGGCCTTGGTGCTGGCGGCGTGGTTTGGGCTCAAGCTCAGCAGCTCGCGCCTGGGTTTCTATTTGCTGTTCGCCGTGGCGGTCACTGCCTCGGTGCAGAGGGTGGGGGTTTACTTGGTGTTCGCCAGCCTGATCATTCCCGCGCTGGCGGCCGCCCGCCGGCTTGCCGGAGGACGCGCCCTGGCGGCGGGCTACGGCATTGGCGCGGTGGGCTATGCCCTGGGGCTGGCCGCCTCGGCCCTGTTCGATTGGCCCGCCGGGGCGGTGATCGTCTGCGCCCTGGCGCTGTGCGCCGCGGCTTGGGGCATGGGACACAGCTTCCGCCGCTGCCGGGGGTAGCCGCCGCAACAGGGAGCAACGGCGGGCCGGCATTGAAATAATGCTGGCCCGATGGGGCCGAGCCTGTATAATGCCGCCCGTGCAATGCAGCATCCGCGGTGTTTCCTCTAGCCCCTTGGCCTTTCTTCGCGGGCTCATGTTTCCCAAGACTGTATTCCACGCCCAGTCTCCGTCCTGACCTCTTCCCGGGCCTTTCTTGTTTGAACGGCGTTGGCGGTTTTTGGTTGGCGCCGGCGATATCGCGCCTGCCGTGTGCAGGGGCGCTCATCCATTTTAGAAAGGTAAAGGTAGGACCATGGCATTCACCAAGCTAGGATTGAATCCGGACATTCTTAAAGCCATTGCGGCCACTGGCTATGACCAACCCACGCCGGTGCAGCAGCGGGCGATCCCCGCCGCCCTGGCCGGGGGCGACTTGTTGGTATCGTCCCAGACCGGTAGCGGCAAGACGGCGGCTTTCATGCTGCCCTGTCTGCATCGCCTCGCCGTCCCGACCGAGGGCCGCGGTCCTCGGGTGCTGGTGCTGACCCCGACCCGGGAGCTGGCGCAGCAGGTGACCCAGGCTGCCGACACCTACGGCAAGTTCGTGCGGCGACTGCGCTGTGTCAGCATCGTCGGTGGTGCGTCCTTCGGCCCTCAATTGAAGGCGCTGGGCCAGCCGGTGGACGTGATCGTGGCCACCCCGGGGCGACTGCTGGACCATATGGAACGCGGGCGCATCGACTTCTCGCGCCTGGAGACGCTGGTGCTGGACGAAGCCGACCGCATGCTGGATATGGGTTTCATCGACGACATCGAGAGCATCATTGCCCGTACCCCAGCCAAACGGCAGACGCTGTTGTTTTCCGCCACCCTGGATGGCGTGGTGGGCCGGCTGGCCAGCCGCGTGACCCGCGATGCACGGCGCATCGAGATCATTTCGGAGCCGGAGCAGCGCGGGCAGATCGCCCAGCTTTTGCTGTTCGCCGACGATCTGGCTCACAAGACCCGCTTGCTGGACACGCTGCTACGGGATACCGAACTGACCCAGGCGCTGGTGTTCACCGCCACCAAGCGGGCCGCCGATGAAATTTCCGGCCAGTTGCGGGAAAAAGGTTTCGCCGCCGATGCCCTGCACGGTGACATGAGCCAGCGGGAGCGCAATCGTACTTTGCAAGGAATGCGCCAAGGCCGGGTGCGGGTGTTGGTGGCCACCGACGTGGCCGCCCGAGGTCTCGACGTGCCGGGCATCAGCCATGTCATCAATTTCGATTTGCCCCGTCAGGCCGAGGACTATGTGCACCGCATCGGCCGCACCGGCCGGGCCGGCCGCAGCGGAATCGCCATCAGCCTGGCGGCCCATTTCGAGAAGCGCCAGGTCCGGGACATCGAGCGTTACACCGCCCAGCCGATCCGGGTGGGGGTGCTGCCGGGGCTGGAGCCCAAGGCGCGCCCGGCCCGGAGCGATGGCTTCGGCGATTCGCGCCGCGCCCCCGGCCCCCGGCGCGTAGCCGCTAAAAGGCCACTAGAAGGCGGCTATGGCGCTCGCGGCAGAACCCATTCGGATCGGGGTCCGGAAGGCCGCGGTTACGCCGGCGAGCCCCGCCGGGGAGCACCCCGCAGCCACGGCCACTCGCTGCCGGCCAGCGGCAAGCGGCGCTCCTTCGGCAATCATTGATGTTGCGGCGAGCGGGCTTGCGCAAACGTCCGCTCAGCGAGTGACGCATACCGGGCAGCGGGCCCGGGACAGCAGGGACTCCAGGGCATCCTCTGCCAGAAGTCCCTGCCGGTCGGGGAGTAGCAATAATCGCGGCTCCTCGATGGATAGGGCCGCCACCAGGACATCGGCGCCGAGCCCGCGCAGGGGGCGGAACCGCATGTTGCCGCGCCGGTTGCCCGCCGCCATCCGAGCGCGTTCCCGCAAGGTGTCATTGCCGTTTCGTCCCCCCGCGGGAAGCAGGACGACGGTGGGGGCGTGCTCCGCTTCGGCAAGCCTCAGCGCCGCCGTCAGAGCCCGGTCGGCGGCGGCGGAGCCGTCGTAGACCACGGCTATCGGAGAATTTTTGGATCTCGGCCGGGGTGGCGAAGCGTCCGGGGTGAAAGCAACCCGCCGCCGCGGCTGGCCGAACATCAGCAGGTCTACCGTTTCGGCGTAGGTCATGGTTTCCCGTACCACTCGGCCCCGGCACACGTGAAAGCTGAACCGCACCGAGCGGGATTGAGCGGCTTGCGTCAGAAACCGTTCCGCCCGCCTGGCTTCCGCTTGCAGCGCCCGCTCCATGCGGACCGGGTCCAGCGGGCGTTCCGCGGCGGAGTGGCCGCCCAGTTCCCGGGCGAAGGGCAGTCCCGAGAGCTTGATGAGATCGGCGTCTTCCACGAACAGCGCGGCAAGCTCGGCTTGGAATTCGGCGGCTAGCCGGGCCGCCCATTGAAACAGTTCCGGGTCCCGAGGAGTTTCCCCCAGCCCCAGCAGGATGCGGATTCCGGCGGCGCGATCCGAACCTTGAGTCATGGCTGCTTTCCCCGCCGCTGCTGCTGTTCCGGCTTGGCATAACGCCGGCGAATGGCGGTGAAGGCCTTGAGCCGTTCCGCCACCCGCTGGCTGACCGAGTCGGCAGGCATGAGTCCGCGGCTGTCGGGGGTTCCGGCAGGAATCCCGGTGAGCAGGCTCACCGCTTCGTCGATGTGCGCCACCGGATAGATGCGGAAGCGGCCTTGGGCAGCGGCTTCCACCACGTCGTGGCGCAACATGAGGTGGGGCGCGTTGGCGGCGGGGATCAGCACGCCCTGCCGGCCGGTGAGCCCCCGGGTCCGGCAGATGTCGAAAAATCCTTCGATTTTTTCGTTTACCCCGCCGATGGCCTGCACCCGGCCGTGCTGGTCCAGCGACC